>JALAGW010000258.1 GCA_022712235.1 Brevundimonas sp.
TCCTTGAGCGGCACGGCGTCAACACGCCGCTGACGCAGGAGCCGATCGACGCCGTGCCGCTCAAGGACGCGCCCGCGCCGGTCGCGCCACCCAGGCCCAAGCCTGACCTCAAGCCAGAAGCCGTCGCGCCGGAACCCGAGCCGACCAAGGCCGAGACGCCGAGCGTCACCCCCGTCGGCGAGCCCGGCTCCTGTCTGGTCGAGATCGGCGAGGCCCGTTCGAAACGTCTGGTCGAGCGCTGCATCGCCGTCAGCCCCGCCACCCGTCCGCCCTGCAACAGCGCCAACCCCTGCGACATGATCCAGGGCGAGATCGACCGGTCCTGCGCCATGTACGGACCCGATGAGGAGAAGCCGAAGGCGTGCGGGGCCTGAGCCCTCACCCTCGTCCCCGGCCCTTCCCTCCTTGAGGGGGAAGGGAGATTCTCTGTCGAGCCCCAAGAAAAAAGGCCCCGCTGTTTCCAGCGGGGCCCTCTTCATTTCAACCGTGAAGCTGTCGCTTAGTCGCGACGGCGACGGCCGCGATCGCCGCCTTCACGCTTCGGACGACCGCCGGTGTCTTCCGACAGCGGGGCTTCACCGCGTTCAGCGCGCTCGGCATTGATCTTGTCGGTGATGTCTTCGCCCGTGGCCTGGTCGACGACCTTCATCGACAGCTTGGTCTTGCCGCGATCGTCGAAGCCCAGGAACTTGACCTTGACCTCCTGGCCTTCCGACAGGACGTCGGCCGGGTTGGCGACGCGTTCCAGAGCGATCTGGGACACGTGGACCAGGCCGTCCTTGGCGCCGAAGAAGTTCACGAAGGCGCCGAAGTCGACGACCTTGACCACCTTGCCGGTGTAGATCGCGCCCATTTCCGGCTCGGCGGCGATGGAGTTGATCCAGTTCTTGGCGGCGTCGATCTTCTCCTGGTCGTTGGCGGCGACCTTGATGGTGCCGTCATCGCCGATGTCGATCTTGGCGCCGGTCTTCTCGACGATCTCGCGGATCACCTTGCCGCCCGAACCGATCACTTCGCGGATCTTGTCGACCGGGATCTTGATGGTTTCGATCTTGGGCGCGTGCTCGCCCAGCTCGGCGCGCGGGGCGTCCATGGCCTTCGACATTTCGTCGAGGATGTGCAGACGGCCGGCCGAAGCCTGGGTCAGGGCCTGCTCCATGATCTGCTTGGTGATGCCGGCGACCTTGATGTCCATCTGAAGGCTGGTGATGCCTTCCGAGGTGCCCGCGACCTTGAAGTCCATGTCGCCCAGGTGATCTTCGTCACCCAGGATGTCCGACAGGATGGCGAACTCGCCCGACGGCTCCAGGATCAGACCCATGGCGATGCCCGAGACCGGACGGACCAGCGGCACGCCGGCGTCCATCAGAGCCAGCGACGAACCGCAGACCGTGGCCATCGAGGACGAGCCGTTGGACTCGGTGATCTCGGAGACCAGACGGATGGTGTAGGGGAAGTCTTCCTTGGTCGGCAGCATCGGACGGATGGCGCGCCAGGCCAGCTTGCCGTGACCGATTTCGCGACGGCCGGGCGAGCCCATGCGGCCGGCTTCACCCACCGAATAGGGGGGGAAGTTGTAGTGCAGCAGGAAGCTTTCCTTGTAGGTGCCCTGCAGGCTGTCGATGTACTGCTCGTCCTCGCCGGTGCCGAGCGTGGCGACGACCAGGGCCTGGGTTTCACCGCGCGTGAACAGCGACGAACCGTGAGTGCGCGGCAGGACGCCGACTTCCGAAACGATGGCGCGGACCTTGTCCAAGGCGCGACCGTCGACGCGGTGCGCGTTCTCGATGATGTCGCGACGCAGGACCTCGGCTTCGCATTCCTTGAAGGCGGCCGAGAACTTGGAGGCGTCGACGCCCTCGGGGTTCTCGTCGGTCTTCACCAGGGCGGCGGCGGCGGTCTTCTTGGCCACGTCGACGCCCGAACGGCGCTCATACTTGCCCGGATGGGCGTAGGCGGCCTTAATGTCTTCGCCGACCAGCTTCTTGATCGAGGCGACGACGTCCGAGTGGTCTTCGGCCTGGAAGTCGAAGGGCTCCTTGGCGGCGTGCTCGGCCAGGTCGATGATGGCGTCGATGACCGGCTGCATGCCCGCGTGCGCGAACATCAAGGCCTCGAGCATCTTCTCTTCCGACAGCTCCTTGGCTTCGGATTCGACCATCATCAGGGCGTCTTGCGTGCCGGCGACGACCAGGTCCAGGGCGCTTTCACCCATCTGGTCGATGGCGGGGTTCAGAACCAGCTCGCCGTCGATCAGGCCGACGCGCGCGGCGCCGATCGGACCCATGAAGGGCACGCCCGAGATGGTCAGGGCGGCCGAGGCGGCGACCATGCCCAGGACGTCCGGGTCATTCTCCATGTCGTGCTGCAGCACGGTGACGACGACCTGGGTCTCGTTCTTAAAGCCCTTGACGAACAGGGGGCGGATCGGACGGTCGATCAGGCGCGAGACCAGGGTCTCTTTCTCGCTGGGACGACCTTCACGCTTGAAGTAGCCGCCCGGGATCTTGCCGGCGGCGAAGGTCTTTTCCTGGTAGTTGACGGTCAGCGGGAAGAAGTCCAGGCCCGGCTTGGGCGCGCGGCCATAGACGACGGTGGCCAGGACCACGGTCTCGCCGTAGGTCGCCAAAACGGCGCCGTCAGCCTGACGGGCGATGCGGCCGGTTTCCAGCGTCAGCGGGCGGCCGGCCCACTCGATCGTCTTGCGTTTGATATCGAACATTTTTCTTCTTTCGTCTCCCGCGGGCGTATTCCCGGCGGGGGTGTGTGGAGCCTCGGGCTGTTCAGTCCCTCGGTCCCGAAAACCCGGTCGCGCCATCGCGTCCGGGCGGATGGAGCAAGGACCGTCCTGGCCCTCGCGTCTGCGCCGTTGAAAGACCTGCGGCGCGCAGGAAGCTCTTGGTATTCACACTCCCGAAGCGAACGACAATCCGCCTCACAGGGAAGTGCTCTAGGTGCGGAACGAGGCGCGGACGTGTCCGCCCGCGCCTCGAGAAATCTATCCGCTGCCGGTCGGCCGCCTTAGCGACGCAGGCCCAGCTTGGTGATCAGAGCGGTGTAACGCTCGCGATCGACCTTGATCAGGTGGTCCAGAAGACGACGACGCTGCGAGACCATCTTCAGAAGGCCGCGACGCGAGTGGTTGTCTTTCTTGTGGGTCTTGAAGTGCTCGGTCAGGTTGGCGATGCGTTCCGAGAGGATCGCGACCTGGACCTCGGCCGAGCCGGTGTCTGCAGCCGAACGAGCGTTGTCAGCGATGACTTCGCCCTTGCGTTGAGCCGTAATCGACATCGAGAGTCTCCATGTTGGAGCCCTGTCGCGCCGCCCGAAAACGAGCGCTAGGGGAGATTGAAAACGCGGTCGGGTTCAAGCCGACCGGCCCGCAGACTGCAAAGAGCGACCAGGGTTTCTCCCGCGAAGGCCGACACCGTGCGCGAACCGGCGGAAAGCTGGCTCTTCAAGGTCTCAACCTGACGGGGGAGCAGAACGATCGGCCGTCCCTGCCTCAGCGAGAAGGCGTCCTGTTCCGTAACGGCCAGATCCGGGATGTCGTCCAGAGCGGTCGAAACGGGCAGCAAGCCTTCCAAGGCGGCGCCCTTATGCGCCAGATCGACGAGAAAATCCAGAGTGACGGCGTTCTCGGTCGAGAACGGCCCCACCCGCTCGCGCCGCAGGGCCGAAACATGCCCTTCAGCGCCCAGTAGGGCGGCCAGGTCGCGGGCCAGGGACCGGACATAGACGCCCTTGCCCGTGCGCATCGTGATCTCGACGTGATCGGCGTCCGGGGCGTCGGTCACCGCCGCCTCATGGATCACGACCTTGCGCGCTTCCAGTTCGAACTCGGCGCCGTCGCGGGCCAGGTCATAGGCCCGCTCGCCGTTGACGCGGATGGCCGAAAACTGGGGCGGGACCTGGTCGATCTCGCCGACGAAGGCCGGCAGGGCCGCCTTGACCGCCTCGGCCGAGGGGCGGACGTCCGAGCGAGCAATGATCTCGCCCTCGCGGTCGATGCTGTCGGTCGAGACGCCCCAGTGGATGGTGAAGCGATAGACCTTCTCGGCGTCCATCATGAAGGGCACGGTCTTGGTCGCCTCGCCGAGCGCAATCGGCAGGATGCCCGAGGCCAGGGGGTCCAGCGTCCCGGCGTGGCCCGCCTTCTGGGCGTCGAACAGGCGACGGATCTTGGTCACCGCCTCGGTCGAACCCATTTCGAACGGCTTGTCCAGGCAGACCCAGCCGTTGACGATCTCACCCTTCTTGCGACGCGCCATCGGCTCAGTCTTCGTCCTGATCGTCGGCGCGCGCCACATCGGCGCGCACGCGCGGGTCGTCGAACAGGCGATCGATGTGGCTGGCCGCGTCGAAGCTCTCGTCGTGACGGAAGCGCAGATCGGGCGTGAACTTCATGTCGATATGACGCCCCAGCTGGCCGCGCAGAAACTTGGCGTGGGCGTTCAGCGCCTTGATGATCTCGCTCTCGTGTCCCGCCGTCACCGCCGCCTCGACGCCCGCGCCCAGGGGTTCGACAAAGCAGGTGGCGTGCTTCAGGTCCGGCGACAGCCGCACCTCCGTCACGGTGATCGACACGCCCAGCAGGGCCTCGTCGTGGATCTCCTGCTCACGCAGCACGTCGACCAGGGCGTGACGGATCAGTTCGCCGGCACGCAGCTGACGCTGCGACGGCCCCTGGGGCCCGGTGGCGTTGCGGGTATGTTGCTTGCGGCTCATGGTGCGCCTCCTTCGTCGCTCGCCGGGGATCGGACGCCGGCTGAAAAAGCGAAGGGCGCGGTCTAGTCGCGGACGGGCTTCAAGTCCAGCTTGGCGGCGTCCTGCTCGGCGCGCGCCGCCGTCCGCATCACCTCGCCCGAGGTCACGGCGCGGAACGGCCGCACGGCCAGACCCGCCGCCGACAGCAGATCCGCCGTCCAGTGATTGCACAGATGGCCGATCCAGAAGGTCTCGCGGCTCGCAAAGAAACGGGCGTCGTCGCCGGGCCGGGCCGCCGCCAGCACCGGTCGTCCCGCCCCGTCCGTGGCCAGCGAGGCCTGCACCCGCGCGCGCAAGGCCGCCATGCCGGCGGACGACAGCCTCAGGGCCTGACGATCCCCGGCCCGGAACCGCCGCGCCGGATCGCCCGCCTCTGGGTCCAGCATGACGACCGAGGCGTTGCCCGGCTTGAAGAAGGCCCGCGCGCCGTCGGCCAGCCGCCCCGAGATCGGGCTCTGATCGACATAGAAGGCCGCGTCGCCCCAGCCGACCAGCACCCAGTCGCCGGGCGCCAGACCCGCCGTGGCCTCGGCCAGGGGCCCGCCCCCGGCCATCAAGGTCGCGCGCGGCACGGCCAGGTCGGTGTGGAAGCCGTTGTCGAGCAAATAGACCGTCACCCCCGCCTCATCCGGCGGGGCCGGATAGAGGGCGGAATCACCGGGTCGGGTCAGGGTCCACAGGGCGGCGGCCAGCCCGATCAAGCCCGCCAGCAGGAACCGGCCCGGCGGCGTCATGATCCTCAGTTCGGACCGTAGGCCACGGGGGCGTCCCGCGCCGGGCTGTTGCCCTGCTGCGTCGCCCATTCGCCGCGATAGTCGTAGTTCAGCTCGACGCAATGACGATACTGGCCGTCGCTCCACCGGCCGACGGCCTGCATGGTCA
>JALAGW010000259.1 GCA_022712235.1 Brevundimonas sp.
AGCGGGCTGTGGTCGGGGGTGAACTGGTCGGCGGCGGCGTCGAACAGGGCCTGGGACTGATCGCGGGCGAGGACATCGTCGGCGATGCCCGCCACGGCCGCCATGCCGGCGGCGCACAGGGCCAGGGCGCGGGCGCGGCTGAGGGGGCGCTGGTCCGGCGTGGCGGCTTCGACCAGGGCGCGCAGGTCCGCGCCCGCCTGATCCAGCATGCGGGGATCGCGGGCGGCGAGGCCGGCCTCCAGCATCAGGGCGGCGCGGTCCAGGCGCAGGTCGTCCTCGACCGGACGCTGCTGCCCCCTCAGGCCGTGCAGGGCCGCGTCCATCAGGGCGGCGGCCTCCTGAAGGGCGGAGGTCTCGCCTTCGATCGAGGCCTGACGCGCCCGCAGTCGGGCGTGCAGGGCGTCCACGGCGGCCGCGGTGTCGCCGCGTCGCGCCGGGGGCAGGGCGGCCAGAAGCGTCAGGACGGCGTTCAGACGCGCGGGCTCGCCGCACAGGTCAAAGGCCAGCATCCCGGTCTGGGCCAGTTCCAGCGTGGCGCGGATGGTTTCGTCGTCGTTGTGAGCATGGCGGGCGGCGTCGCGGGCGGCGGCCTCAGCCTTGTCCAGGCTGGTCGCGGCGCCGCTGCGACGGGCATGCTCGCGCCACAGGGCCGAGGCGCGCAGGGCGGCGTCATGGGGGCGGGGGCAGGAGACACGGCCGGCGTCGACGCTCTGCTGGCGAGCCTCGACCTCGACCAGGCCGACGCCGATCAGTTCCAGCCAGCCGAGATCGTCGCTGTCGCGCGCCTTCTCGAACAGCCGTCGCAGATCCCTGCCGAATTCGAACATTGCTGGCCTTCATCGTCCCGCTTCGGGATCGCGAGGGCGATCCTCCTTGCGGACAAGCAAACGCAGCGCCGCCCGAAGGGTTCGGCTTAACTATATCTGTGGAAAGCGGCGACCTGGGCCTATCCCAGGCGCGGGGTCTTCTGGCGACAGCGTTGCAGCACGGCGCGGGCGTCGGCCTCGCCCGCCGACAGGCGCTTCACCGAATCGAGGCGGGCGCGGGTCTGGTCGTTTTCGGCCACGCTTGGGTCGCGGCCCGCCGCCGTGGCCGCCTGCATGGCCGCCAGCGACCAGTAGAGGGCGGCGTCATAGAGGGTGCGGCCATAGCGGCTCTCGCCGCCCTCCAGCTCCGACGCCGCCTGGGTCAGCCCGGCGCACCGCACCGCCTCGTCATAGGAGACGAGCCGGGTCGTCTGGGGCGGGCCCAGAACCGCAAGCGCGGCGGTGACGACAGCGATGAACATCAAGAACTCCACGACGCCCCGAGAAGGAAAGGAGCCCGGCGCCGCATCTCCCTAGAGAACCACGGTCGTGTGTCGGATGAAAGACGTGTTCAGTAAAGCTTCAGGTTGCAGTCAGGTCGGTTTGGGAGCCGAGGGCATGGCCCGCCCCTGATCGACCAGCCAGCGGACGAAGGCGCGCCGCGCCCGCGACGGCTCGCCCGCGCCGGGAATGGCCGCGACCGCCCCGTCGTCGGCGTGGAAGCCGAAGGGCGCCAGCAGCCGCCCGTCCGCGACCGCCTCCGCCGCCAGGGCCCAGGGCAGGACCGCTGCGCCCCAGCCGGACAGGGCCGCGTCCAGCGCGAAATGCAGGTGGGCCACCGGGCGCTCGGCCGTGGCGGTCGAAATCTGCCCGCTGAGCGCCGACCAGTCTTTCCAGCCGCTCGGATGGGTGCGCGCTGTCAGACGCGGCGCGCTCAGCGCCGCCGCGCGGGCGTCGGCGCCCGCCAGGATCGGCGCGATGACCGGGCCGACGGCGTTGGGAATGACCACCTCCGCCTTCAGCGTCTCGATCCGCTGGGGGTCCAGCAGGCGCAGCACCACGTCGGCCCCGCGATGGCTGACCGCATGGGGCGCCAGTTCGACCAGATGCACGCGGATTTCGGGATGCCGCCGCCCGAAGTCGGCCAGGCGCGGGATCAGCCACTTGACCGACAGGCTGGCGTTGACGGCGACGTGCAGGTCCTGACCCTCGCTGCGGGCCCGCGCCACGGCGGCGGCGAGGCCGTCGAAGGCGGCGGTCAGGCCCGGCAGCAGGTCGCGCCCCGCCCGCGTCAGCGTCAGGGCGTGGCGCGGCCCCTCGAACAGCCGCACCCCCATCTGGGCCTCCAGCGCCTTGACCTGACGGCTGACGGCGCTGTGGGTCACGTTCAGCTCGGCCCCGGCCAAGGTGGCGCTGCCGGTCCGCGCCATGGCCTCGAAGGCCCGCAGGGCGTTCAGCGAGGGCAGGGCGGCGCCGAGTGTGAGGTTTTCGAACATGCCTCTCCCGATAGGTCGCTTTCGCGCGGACGGCAATGCGGGGATCAGAGCGGCCCATGTCGTCCCCTGCTTCTCGCCTGATCGTTCCCGTCCTCGGTTTCGGCCTGATCGTCGCCTTCGCCTCCAGCTACTACCTGCTGGGGGTGCTGGCCGAGCCGCTGGCGGCGGGGACCGGAACCACGCCGTCGCTGGTGTTCGCGGGGCTGTCGGGGGCCTTTCTGATCTCGGCGGCGCTCAGCCCGTTTGGCGGGCGCTGGGTCGACCGGCGCGGCGGGCGCGAGGTGCGGGCGGCGGCCTCCGTCGGCTTCGCCCTCGGGCTGGCGGGGCTGGGGCTGGCGCAGGGGCCGGTCAGCGTGGTCGCGGCCATCCTGACGCTGGGGATCGGCATGGGCGTCGGCTTCTATGGTCCCGCCTTCGCGGTGCTGGACGCCATCCACGGCGAAGAGGCCAAGAAACCCATCACCGCCGTCTCCCTGATCGGGGCCTTCGGCG
>JALAGW010000260.1 GCA_022712235.1 Brevundimonas sp.
CCATTTTACCTGGCGGGGCGTGCGGCGACGCATTCGGCGGGCAGACGGTCCGGAGCGTATCTACGGCGAGTGGGGCCGGCGCGACGCGGAGATGTGGGCCGTCCGGGATTATTTCCAGGTCGAGGACGAGGCCGGTGACCGCTTCTGGCTGTTCCGGGCCGGAGATGGCCTGGACGCCCGGACCGGTTCCCAGGCCTGGTTCATCCACGGGCGGTTCGGATGAGGTACGCCGAGCTCCAATGCGCCTCCCACTTCTCTTTTCTGAGGGGCGCCAGCGCCTGCGAGGAGCTGTTCGCCGAGGCGGCCGCCTGCGGTCTCGAAGCCCTGGCGGTCACTGATCGCAACAGCCTGGCCGGAATCGTCCGCGCTCATGAAGCGGCCAAGGCCACGGGGGTGCGCCTGATCGTCGGCTGCAGTCTCGAGCTGACGGACGGCGCCGTGGTCCTCGTCTATCCGACCGATCGGCCCGCCTATTCGCGCCTGACGCGCCTGCTGTCCCTGGGAAAGCGAAGAGGCGGCAAGGGCCGTTGTCTGCTGGACTGGGAGGACCTCGCCGGCCATGCCGAAGGCCTGGTGGCCGTGCTGGTCCCTGACCGCCCGGACGCCGCCGCCCGCCGTCGGCTTCAGCAGTTGAAGGCGGTCTTCGGCCCCAACGCCCATGTCGCCCTCACCCTGCGCCGACGCCCGCGCGACCAGATGCGTCTTCATGAGCTGGCATGCATGGCGGCTGACGCCGGCGTCGCGACCGTGGTCGTCAATGACGTCCTCTACCACCATCCCGACCGCCGCATTCTGCAGGACGTCCTCACCTGTATCCGCGAAGGCTGCACCATCGACAGCGTCGGCTTCCGGCGCGAGCGATCGGCCGACCGGCATCTGAAGCAGGCCGTCGAGATGCACCGCCTGTTCAGGGCCTGGCCGGAGGCTTTGGCGCGAACCCTTGAGATCGCCGACCGGTGCCGCTTTTCGCTCGACGAGTTGGCCTACCAGTACCCCGAAGAGGCCAGCCTCCCCGGGATGACGCCCCAGCAGGCCCTTGAGCACCTCACCTGGGAAGGCGCGAAGACCCGTTATCCGGAAGGCCTGCCCGACAAGGTCCGAAAGAGCCTGGAGCATGAACTCCGCCTGATCGAGACGATGGCCTACGCCCCCTATTTCCTGACGGTCCACGCCATCGTTCGCTTCGCCCGCAGCCAGGACATTCTTTGCCAGGGCCGGGGCTCGGCCGCCAATTCAGCGGTCTGCTATGTGCTGGGCGTCACCTCGATCGACCCGGAACGCAATGACCTCCTGTTCGAGCGCTTCATCAGCCAGGAGCGCAAGGAGCCTCCGGACATCGATGTCGATTTCGAGCATGAGCGCCGCGAGATCGTCATCCAGTGGATATTCGAGACCTATGGACGTCGCCACGCGGCCCTGTGCTCGACGGTCATCCGCTACCGGTCCCGCGGCGCCCTGCGCGACGTGGGCAAGGCCCTGGGACTGTCGGAAGACATCATCAAGGGCCTGTCCTCCCAGATCTGGAGCTATTCCAGCGAGGGCGTCGAGGCCCGGCACGTCGAGGGGCTCAACCTCAACCTCGGCGATCGCCGCCTGAGGCTGGCGCTTGACCTTGCGCGCCAGTTGATCGGTTTCCCGCGCCACCTGAGCCAGCACCCCGGCGGTTTCGTCCTCACCCGCGACCGCCTGGACGACCTGGTCCCCATCGAGCCGGCGGCGATGAAGGATCGCCAGGTCATCGAATGGGACAAGGACGACATCGACGCCCTGAAGTTCATGAAGGTCGATGTCCTGGCCCTCGGCATGCTGAGCTGCATGAAGCGCGGCTTCGACCTGCTGGCCGAACACAAGGGCGTGGCCCTCGACCTGGCGACCATTCCGGCGGAGGATCCCATGACCTACGCCATGATCCGCAAGGCCGACACCCTGGGCGTCTTCCAGATCGAGAGCCGCGCCCAGATGGCCATGCTGCCGCGGATCAAGCCGCGCACCTTCTATGATCTGGTCATCCAGGTGGCCATCGTCCGGCCCGGCCCCATCCAGGGCGACATGGTTCACCCCTATCTGCGTCGCCGCGAAGGCCGCGAGCCGGTCGACTATCCCCGCCCTGAACTGGAGAAGGTGCTGGGCAAGACCCTCGGCGTCCCCCTCTTCCAGGAGCAGGCCATGCGGGTCGCGATTGAATGCGCGGGCTTCACCGCCTCTGAAGCCGACCAGCTGCGCCGGGCCATGGCCACCTTCAAGTTCACGGGCGGGGTCAGCCACTTCAAGGACAAGCTGGTCGGGGGCATGGTCGAGCGCGGCTATACCGCGGAGTTCGCGGAAAAGACCTTCAGCCAGCTCGAGGGTTTCGGCTCCTACGGCTTTCCCGAAAGCCACGCCGCCTCCTTCGCCCTGATCGCCTATGCCTCGTCCTGGCTCAAACGCCATCATCCGGACGTCTTCTGCGCCGCCCTCCTGAACGCCCAGCCCATGGGCTTCTACGCCCCGGCCCAGATCGTCCGGGACGCCCGGGAACACGGCGTCGAGATCCGCCCCGCCTGCGTCAACGCCAGCCGTTGGGACTGCACCCTCGAAAGGGCCCGTGACGGGGACTTCGCCGTGCGCCTGGGCCTGAGGATGGTGCGAGGCCTCGCCAATGCAGACGCGGCCCGCATCATGGCGGCGAGGTCGGACGGTCCCTTCACCTCCGTGGACGATCTCTGGCGCCGCGCGGCCGCGCCCGCCGCCAGCCTGGTCCGCCTGGCCGAGGCCGACGCCTTCAGCCCGTCGTTGCGGCTCGAAAGGCGCGAGGCCCTCTGGGCCATCAAGGCCCTTAGGGAGGCCCCCTTGCCCCTTTTCGCGGCCGCCGACGCCCGTGACGGATCGGTCCAGGCCGAGGTCCCGGAAGCCCTGCCCGACCTGAGACCGATGACGCCCGGCCGGGAGGTGGTGGAAGACTATGGCCATCTGGGCCTGACGCTGCGTGATCATCCCCTGAGCTTCATTCGGGGCGATCTTCTGCGCAGACACGTGATGACCTGCGCCGACGGCACGGCCATGCGCGATCGCCGCCTTACACGGATCGCGGGCCTGGTCCTGGTGCGGCAGAAGCCCGGCAGCGCCAAGGGGGTGATGTTCATCACCATCGAGGACGAGACCGGGGTCGCCAATCTCGTCATCTGGCCCAGCCTCTACGAGGCCCAGCGCCGTGTCGTCCTCTCCTCAAGCCTGCTGGTCGTCGACGGCAAGGTCCAGCGCGAGGGCGAGGTCGTCCACATCGTCGCGACGAAGCTCCATGACGGCTCAGGCCTGCTGGCCTCCATAGGCGAGAGGGATCAGACCTTCCGTCTTCCTCACGGCCGCGGCGACGAAGCCCACATGGGCAGCGGCCTCGATTCCCGCTCCGCGCCCCCGCGGGGGGTTCAGGTCCGCGACATCTATATTCCAGACCTCTCTCCGGAGACGATCAAAGTCCGATCCCGGGATTTCTGCTGATCGAACAGGCATGCGGCGCACAAGACACAATGCGCAAAAGTCGCCCGTGGGCAGGAACATCCCGCGCCTCACGGCCCTTTTCGAGGCGACAGGGATCATCGACCGCCCCCTACCGTTCACGAGTATCCGACGCATGCCCCGTAACATTGCCACCCCGGCCACCCTGCGCGCCCTTCAACAGGAGGCGGAAAGGATGGCCCGGCTCTCGCCCTTCACCGCCGACCGCGAGCGCTTCTACAGGATCGCGCAGCGCTACCGTGAGCAGGCCGAAAAGCAGGACTAGAAGGCAACCCGTCTCAGGGCCCGTCTCAAGGCCCCTCTCAGGGCGCGCCCTTGATCCCCGCCTGGTTCAGACCACGGCGAGCGCGCTTCAGGTTTCTTCCCTGACGCCCTGGTCGAGATGGGATCAGGTTTCGCGGTCTGACGCGCTGGCTGCAGCACCGGGCTCCGCCTCATTCAGCGGCGATTTTTGGGACTGGCGCCGGCTACGCCTGATGGCCACCACCGCGATGGCGGTGAACAGAACGCCGAGGGCGACCAGAACATAATTCATCTCTCGCCTCCAAGACGCCAGCCTCTTCCCAACCGCTTGAAGGCGCGGCTGGCGAGGGAAAGCCCGACCGCCACAGGGACGGCGAAGACCATGACAAGAAGAAACGCGGCTGCCGTGTTCATGAAGAACAAGCGCCGCGCGGCGCCGCCCAGTTCCCCTCGCGCGTCCGACATATCCGGAGCAACCGACAGCCGATGCAGCCGTTGATCGGAGAACCTTCACCGTGACGAGCAAAACATGACTGCAACCCACTGCCTGCCCGCCGCCGCCCTGGCTCTCGCGCTCGCCGCCTCCCCCGCAGCCGCGCAG
>JALAGW010000261.1 GCA_022712235.1 Brevundimonas sp.
CATAGCGGCGGCGGCCGTCGCCGAAGTCGTGCTTCTCGCCCACGCCAGCCTCTTCAAACAGGCGCACGGTGCGATAGACGGTGGCGATCGAGATATGCGGGTCGATCGCCGAGGCGCGGCGATACAGCTCCTCGACGTCAGGATGATCCTCGGCCTGCGACAGGACGCGGGCGATCACGCGCCGCTGTTCGGTCATACGCATGCCGCGGTCGGCGCAGAGTTTTTCGATCCGTTCCATGGGCCGGAAGATAGGCTGAGCCGTCAGCTTATGGAAGCTATCGAGTGAAGTTCAGCGTCAGCACCAGGGCGTCCTCGCGACTTCCGTCCGCACGCGCATAATATCCGCGCCGACGACCGGCCTCATTGAAGCCCGCGCGGGCGTAGAGGGCGCGGGCGGCGACATTGTCCTCGGCCACTTCCAGGAACATGCGCTCGGCGCCGAGCGCAGCGGCGCGCACCACCGCGGCCGCGACCAGACGCCCCCCCAGGCCGCCGCGCCGCGCGGCGGGCCGCACGGCCAGGGTCAGGATCTCGGCCTCGTCGGCCACGACGCGGATCAGGATGAAGCCATCCTCCTCGGCCACGGCAAAGACGCCGGGCGAGGTCAGCAGGGCCGACAGGCTGGCCGCGTCCCAGGGCGCGTCAAAGGCCTCGGCGTGAAGGGCGGCGAGGGCGGCGGGATCGGTCACGATGCGACGGTCGGACGCGGCTGGCCGGGCAGACGACTGGGCGGCGTGGCGTCGGGCGCGCGCAGATAGAGAGGCGCGGGCAGGGCGATCGTCGGGTCAGCCCCGGCCGTCAAACGCGCCAGGGCCTCGGGCGAAGGCGCGGCCAGGGGCGCCGTATCAGCCGACCCCAATCGCTCGGGGAAACTATCGACCAAGACGGCCGCGCCCGAACCAACCAGCGCAGGCGTGGTCCCGGCGGCGGCGTCCAGAACAAGATCCGTCGCGGCCTCTAGCGACACGGCTTCGGCCGGCCCCAGGGCGACGCCGTCGCGGAACAGGCGCACATAGACCTGACCCCGGCGGGCGTCGATCACGGCCGCGACCAGACCGGCCTTATCGACAGAGGCCGCCAGGGCGTCCAGGGTCGAAACGCCGACCACGGGACGATCCAGAGCCGCACCCAGGCCCTGGGCGAAGGCCAGCCCGACGCGCAGACCGGTGAAGGAGCCCGGCCCCACCGTGACCCCGATCCTGTCGATGGCCTCGAAGTCGCCGCCCGCCTCGGCCACGGCGTCGCGGACCATGCCCGCCAGCCGCTCCTGATGGCCCTTGGTCATCAGTTCGGCGCGCAGGCCCAGCCGGCGCCCGTCCTCGGCCACGCAGGCCGTGCAGGCGCCCAGCGCCGTATCCACGATCAGAACTCTCATCGCGGCCTTCCTATCGGGGCGCTCAGGCCGACGCCAGCGCCTCGACCACGCGGCTCACCGCCTGACGCACGGCCGGATCGCTGATCCGGGGGAAGGCCTCGGCCAGGGCGCGGCCGTCCGCCGTCGCCGTCAGGTCGCGCAGACCAGCCATGGGGTCGGGCGCATCGGCCCGCGCGGGAAAGAAATCGGCCACCGAACAGCCCAGGACGGTCGCCACCTGATGCAGGCGCGAGGCCGAGACGCGGTTGGCGCCCTTTTCGTACTTCTGCACCTGCTGGAAGCTGACCCCGAGTTGTTCCGCCAAAGCCGTCTGCGACAGACCAAGGGCCGAACGACGGGCGGCCATCCGCAGGCCCACGACGGCGTCGATATGCTGAGTGCGGCGGTTCATGGACGGCGGCTCCCTGACGTTGACCGCCGTCACAGTTTCATAGAGCGCAATGAAACACAACTGTTTCGTTTCATCATTCGTCCAGCCGAGCCGTCACGGCCGAAACGGCGCGCGCCCGATGGCGCGGAATGCGCTCGATAGTCAGCAGGGCGCCCGCGCCCCGCACCACCAGCTCGGTCTCGTCCGACCGCACATAGAGCCGCGCGCGCAAGGCGCCATCGTCCATCTCGATGACGCAGCCCTGGTCCCGGCGCGGCCAGCGGCCCGGTGCATACTCGAGCACCGTCCCGGCGGCGGCCCAAGGGGCCAGGTCGTCGGTGGAGAGCTGTAGCCGTCGCCGCTCGACCACAGGCGCGGCCTCAAAGGCGCGACCGCGCGCCTGAAGACCGTCGGCAACGGGTTTGGGCGGCGGGGCAGGGACGGCGCCGACCAGAAGGGCCAGATCCTCGGGCGTGGCATCCAGGGCGCCAGTCAGGCGGCGTTGCACGTCAGGACGGAACAGGCCGGGGCGCTTGCCCGCCTCATACAGACCCCAGCCCTGGCTGGTCATGCCGATCCTCGCGCCGGCCTCGGCCTGGCTCAACCCGCGCTCGCGACGCAGGGCGGCCAGGGCCTCGCCAAGGGCGCGCCCCTCGGCGCCGGCGTCATCGTCGGATGTGAAACGGGCCATGCGGCGATCATGCCCCACGGCCCGTCCGGACGATAGTGTTTCATGTGAAACATGTTGCTTGGGCCGCGGTCGGCCATTCGGGGCGAGCATTCCTGTGGGCCGCGGTCAGAAGGCTCCGCCTTCTCGACCCGACGCGGCCTGGCGCTTCGCGCGCGCCTCAAAGCCCCCCAAATGCGCTCAAGCAGCGAGCGACCGCGTCGCGAGCGGTAGCGCCCTTCTGCTTAAACCACCTGCTCGACGCTGGTCACTTCGGGCACGTAGTGGCGCATCATCTGCTCCACGCCGGCCTTCAGCGTGGCCGAGGAGGAGGGGCAGCCCGAGCAGGCGCCGCGCATGCGCAGACGCAGGATGCCGGTTTCCTCGTCGAAATGATCGAACAGGATGTCGCCGCCGTCCTGGGCCACGGCCGGGCGGATGCGGCTGTCCAGCAGACCCTTGATCTCGGCGACGATCTCGCTGTCCTCGCCGACGTCCTCGGCCGTCGCCGGGGCGTCGCGCGTCAGGGGCGCGCCCGAGACGAAGTGATCCATAATGACCGACAGGATGGGGGCCTTCATGGCTGTCCAGTCCGGGGCCTGAAGGCCGCGCGTGACCGAGACATAGTCGGCGCCGAAGAAGACGCCCTCGACGCCCTCCAGCTCGAACAGGGCCTCGGCCAGGGGCGAGACCGCCGCCTCGTCAATGGTGCGATATTCCTGCACGCCTTGCGGGGCCACGTCGCGGCCCGGCAGGAATTTCAGGACTTGGGGGTTCGGCGTGGGTTCGGTCTGGATGAACATGGCCGGGAGATGCGCCCGCACGGGACCGTCTTCAAGACCCCAGATGTCGCAATCCACCTATGACGCGATCGTCGCTCATGCAGCGAGGCTCCGCGAGCGATAGCGACCCCAGGATCATGCCAGATCTTCGATATCCGCCTCGGTCAGTTCGCCCGGCACGATGGTCACGGGCAGTTTTCGGCCGGTGAAGGCGCCGCCCTGTTTCAGCACGGCCGAGACCAGGGGGCCGGGTCCACGCGAGCCGGAACCCGCCGCCAGGACCAGGATCTTGATGTCGGGATCGGCGCCGACGGCCTTGCGGATCGCCCCCTGGGGATCGCCTTCCTCGATCAGGAAGACCGGCGCAGCGCCCGATTTCTCGGCGGCTTCCTCGCCGATGCGATTCAGAAGCGCCTCGGCCTCTTCACGTTGCTGGCGGCGGATTTCATCGCGGACGCCGGACCAGTGCTCGTCCGAGCCGCCGGGCAGGGCGCGCAACAGGACCACGCGTCCCCCTGTCGATCTGGCCCGCCGGGCGGCGTAGCCCAGGGCCGCGCCGAACTCGGGGCTGTCGTCCACGACGACGAGGAACTTCCTGGGCATGGGGTCTTTGCGCCTTGCGGATCTCTGAACAGCGGCGACCACCTAACGCCAAGCCGCCCCAAACGCCAAGGCCCGCCCGCCTCGCCGAGAACGACGAAACGAACGGGCCCTGAACTGACGCCGAAGCGCGCGGTCATGCGCTCAAGTCGCGAGGCTCCGCGAGCCGAGCGTAGCGCCCAAAGACTCGCTCAAGCAGTGAGTCGCCGCGCGGCGAACGTAGCGCCCTAAAGAGCGAGCGACCGCGTCGCTCGCGATAGCGCCCCTGGGAAGCTACTTAGCTTCCCAACACCTCACGAATGGCCCCGTTGGCGATGGTCAGCTTGGCGAAGGTCCAGCCCGTGCCCGAGGTCTCGATCTCGTCGACCGAGGCGCGCAGGGATTCGACCTGACCGATGCGGGCGCCGATCCAGGCGTCGACGGCCGTCTCGGCGGTTTCCTCGCTGGCGCCCGCCGCCTCGGCCGAGGCCTGGGCCACGGCGCGGGTCAGCTGCTGCTGCTCGGCCATCAGGTCCTGGATCAGGCGACGCACGGCCAGACGGTCGAAGTGATCGCCCGACGGGATCGAGCCCGCCGCCACGCGCAGGCGGTCGAAGTCGAAGGCGGCGCCGACCTGGTGATAGAGGCGCGCCATGGCCGGGGCGCTCCAGCCCAGCTCATTGGCCAGGTCGCCGATGTCGGCCGTGGCCACCATGGGCCGCAGCAGGGCGATGTCGCGCGCCAGGTCTTCCGGCGCGCCCAGGCCGACGAAGGTGGCGACGCGGGCTTCGTACTGGCGCTGTTCGAAGCGCGACAGCACCTCCGGACCGGCCGCGCGCAGGGCGTCGGCGGCGGGCTGGTAGGCGGCGATCATGCCGCCGACCGTGGTTTCGGTGCGCGCGGCGCGACGGGCCAGCCAGTAGGTCTGGCGACGCAGGACCTTGGCGATCTCCGGATAGAGGGCCGTCTGGGCCTCGGCCGGGATCTTCAGGTCCAAAGCCGAAACCGCCTTCCAGGCCTGATCCAGGCGGAAGACCTGACGCGCCGTCTCGAAGGCCGTGACCATGGCGGCGGTGTCGCACTCCGCCGCCGCCCGCAGGCGGTCGGGGAAGGTCGGCCCGGCCATGTTGACGATCTCGTTCGACAGCACGGTGGCGATGATGTCGCGACGCAGACGGTGGCCCTTCATGTCCTCTTCGAACTTCGCCAGAGGTGCCGGGAAGTAGTGGACCAGCAGGCGTTCGAAGAAGGCGTCGTCCGGCGCCGAGGAGCCGACGATCTCGTCGAACAGCTCCAGCTTGGAATAGGCCGTCAGCACCGCCAGTTCGGGACGGGTCAGGGCGGCGCCCTGCAGCTTCATCTCGGCGATGCGGACATCGTCGGGCAGGTATTCCACCGCGCGGTTCAGCTTACCCAGCGAGGACAGGTGCTGCATGAAGGCCTGCTGGGCGTCCAGCGCCGCGGGGCCTTCCGCCTGTTGCAGGGTCAGGGCCAGGGTCTGGTCGTAGTTGTGGGCCAGGACCTTGAGGCCGACCTCGTCGGTCATCGACTTCAGCAGGGGGTTGCGATCCTCGGCCTTCAGATGGCCCGAAGCAATGGCGCCGCCGGTCAGGATCTTGATGTTCACCTCATGGTCGGACGAGTCCACGCCGGCCGAGTTGTCGATGGCGTCGGTGTTCAGGCGCATGCCCGCCCGCGCCGCCTCGATGCGGCCCAGCTGGGTGGCGCCCAGATTGGCGCCTTCGCCCAGGACCAGGGCGCGCACCTCGCCGCCGTTGATGCGGATGGCGTCATTGGCCTTGTCGCCGGCCTGGGCGTTGGTCTCGCCCGCGCCCTTGATGTAGGTGCCGATGCCGCCGAAGTAGAGCAGCTCGGCGCGGGCCTTGAGGATGGCCTGCATCAGCGCGGTCGGATCGACCGTGTCGGCCTCGATGTCCAGCAGTTCCTTGATCTGCGGCGTCAGGGCGATGGTCTTGGCCGAACGCGAGAAGACGCCGCCGCCTTCCGAGATCAAGCCCTTGTCATAGTCCTGCCAGCTGGTGCGCGGCGTCTCGAACAGACGCTGACGCTCGGCCCACGACTTGGCCGTGTCCGGGTTGGGGTCGATGAAGATGTCGCGGTGATCGAAGGCGGCGACCAGCTTGATCGCCTTGGACAGCAGCATGCCGTTGCCGAAGACGTCGCCGGACATGTCGCCCACGCCGACCACGGTGAAGGGCTCGGACTGGATGTCCTTGCCCATCTCGCGGAAGTGACGCTTGACCGCTTCCCAGGCGCCGCGCGCCGTGATGCCCATCTCCTTGTGGTCGTAACCGGCCGAACCACCACTCGCGAAAGCGTCGTCCAGCCAGAAGCCGTAGGACTGGCTCACGCCGTTGGCGATGTCCGAGAAGGTCGCCGTGCCCTTGTCGGCGGCCACGACCAGATAGGGGTCGTCGCCCTCCCAGGCCACGACATCCGCCGGACGCACCGGGGCGCCTTCGCCGACGATGTTGTCGGTGATGTCCAGCAGGCCGGACAGGAAGGTCTTGTAGGCGCGGATGGCCTCGGCCTGGACCGCGTCGCGGTCGCCGCCGATCGGCAGCTGCTTGGGATAGAAGCCGCCCTTGGAGCCGACCGGCACGATGACCGAGTTCTTGACCTGCTGGGCCTTCACCAGACCCAGGACCTCGGTGCGGAAGTCGTCGCGACGGTCCGACCAGCGCAGGCCGCCGCGCGCCACCGGGCCGAAGCGCAGGTGGACGCCCTCGATGTGCGGCGCCCAGACGAAGATCTCGCGGAAGGGCTTGGGCAGGGGCAGGTCCTCAAGCTCGCGCGAGGCGATCTTGATCGAGATATGGGGCTTGGCCACGCCCTCGGCGTCGACCTGATAGAAGTTGGTGCGCTTCACGGCGCCAATCAGCAAAGCGATGCGGCGCAGCACCCGGTCGTGATCCAGGCTCTTCACGTCCTGCAGCAGGGCGACGATCTTGTCGTTGAGCTCGGCCACCAGGGCTTCGCGCTCGGCGACCGTGCCGCCGTGGGCCGGATCGAACCTGGCCTTGAACAGCGACAGGATGGCGCGGGCCACCGTCGGATATTCGCGCAGGGCCGTCTCCTGCACCGCCTGCGACGGGTCCAGGCCCGTCTGCTGGCGATAGCGGGCCAGGGTGCGGATCAGGGCCGCCTCGCGCCAGTCCACGCCCAGCTCCAGCACCAGTCGGTTGAAGCCGTCGCTCTCGGTGCGACCGGTCCAGACCGCCGAGAAGGCGGCCTCGAACGGGGCCTTGATGTCGGCGAAGGTCAGGGCCTCGCCGCGCGGGTCTTCCAGCAGGAAGTCGTGGATGTAGATGGGGGCGTCGCCGGTCGTGCGGACGACGTGGTCCGACTCCTCCAGCGTCTTGAGACCCATGTCCGCCAGGATCGGCAGGACGTCGGACAGAGGCACGGCCGAGCCGCGACGATACAGCTTGAAGCGGAACTGCAGCGGGCTTTCGTCGGCGGTGCGGAAGGCGCGGACGGCCACCGGCTCGGCGTGGACGCCGTCGGCCATCGAGCCGTCGTTCAGACGGTCGAACTGCTCCAGATCGGCCACGGCCTCGGCGGCGTCATAACGGGCGCGGTAGGCGACGCCGAAGCCCTCGGCCCACTTGGCGCTGGTCGGACCCACGGCGACTTCGTCGACGTCGGCGGCGCGCAGGGCGGTCTCGAAGCGGTCGATCCAGCTGCGGCCGGCCTCGGCCACCTCGGCCTCCAGGGCCTTGGGATCGGGGTTCAGGTGGGCGCCCGGCTCGACGCCGATGATGTAGTGGACGCGCGTCAGCGGCTGGTCCGTCAGCTGCGGATACCAGGCCGAGACCCGGCCGCCCCAGGCCCTGGCCAGGATACCGCCGATGCGCTGGCGCAGGCCCGCGTCGAAGCGTTCGCGCGGGATGAAGCAGAGCACCGAGACGAAGCGGTCAAACGGATCGCGGCGCGAGAAGAGGCGGATGCGCGGACGGTCATAGAGATGCAGGATGCCCAGGGCCGTATCCAGCAGCTCGTCCTCGCTGATCTGGAACAGCTCGTCGCGCGGGTAGTTCTCGAGGATGTTCTTCAGGCGCTTGTAGTTGTGGCTGCCGGGGGTCTTGCCGGCGCGTTCCAGCGCATTGGCGACCTTGCGCCGGATCAGCGGCACCTCCTTGGCCATCTTGTCATAGGCCTCGGCGGTGAACAGGCCGACGAAACGGGTTTCGCCCGAGGCCTTGCCGTCCGCGCCGTAACGCTTGACCCCGACGTAGTCCATGTAAGCGCGGCGATGAACGCGCGAGCGCATATTGGCCTTGGCCACGGTGACCGGTTCGCTCTCGTCCAGCTGACGCTGCATGGCCGGGGTCAGGACGGCGGGTTCCGAGGCGCGGCGCAGCACGCGGCGCTCGGGGTCGTTCAGGATGCCCAGGCCCTGGTCGGAGACCTCCAGCGGAGCCTCGGCCGCATAGCCGCCGTCGGCGCTGCGCGGATAGGCGTAGTCGCGGGCGCCCAGGAAGACGAAGTGGTCGCTCTTGGCCCAGCGCAGGAAGGCGATGTTCTCTTCCAGCACGGCCGGATCGACGGCGGCGGGCGGCGAGGCTTCCAGCTGCTCGACGGCGTCGCGCATCAGCTGGACCATGGCGGCGTGATCGGCCACGGCGGCGCGCACGTCGGCCATGGCCTGGGCCAGACCCTCGCCCAGGGCGTCGCGGCGTTCCTGGGGCAGGGGGTCGATGACGACGATGATCAGGGAGTCGCGACGACCGGCCTCGACCTCGACGATGGGGTGGAAGAGGGCGCGCACGGTGACGCCGGCCTCGGCCAGTTCGCCCAGGACGCTGTCGACCAGGAAGGGGGCGTCGTCCTGCAGGATCAGGACGCTGTCATAGCCGGTCTGGGCGCCGTCGGCGCCGGCCAGGGGGCTGACGGTGACACGCGCCGGTTCGCCAGCCTTGCGGCTCTGGGCCGAACGCCAGGCCAGGCCCAGAAGGGCGGCCAGGTCGTCGCCGCCCAGCTCGGGCGTCTCGTCGGCGGCGTAGTCGTCGAAGGCCTGGGCCAGCAAGGACTTTTCTGCGGCGCCCGGCGGGCCGTCGACAATCCGCGCATAGGCCGCCTCCCGCGCCTC
>JALAGW010000262.1 GCA_022712235.1 Brevundimonas sp.
CCCTTCCCCCCTCGAGGGGGAAGGGAGACCTGCTGCCCCCCCGACACTCGACCTAAGTCAGCCAAAGAAAAAGGCCCTCCGCCGAAGCGAGGGGCCCTAATCTTGTCGGCGTCGCGGAAGCCTCAGGCTTCGACGATTTCCGAGGCTTCTTCGGCCAGGATGCTGAGCCCCTGGGCGTTGACGTCGGCGAAGCCGCCCTTGACCGCGAACTGACGACGCGAAGCGCCCTCATAGACGGTCACGACGCCCTCGCGCAGGGTGGTCATGAAGGGCGCGTGGCCCGGCAGGACGCCGAAGTCGCCCTCGACGCCCGGCGCATCGACCTGATCGACCGAACCGGCGAAGATTTCGCGTTCCGGGGCGACGAGGGAGAAGTTCAGCTTACCGGCCATGACTTAGGCTTCCGAGGCCATCTTGGCGGCCTTCTCGACGACTTCCTCGATGGCGCCGACCATGTAGAAGGCGGCTTCCGGCAGGTGGTCGTATTCGCCGTCGCAGATGGCCTTGAACGAGCGGATGGTGTCCTTCAGCTCGACGAACTTGCCCGGCGAGTTGGTGAACTGCTCGGCCACGAAGAAGGGCTGCGACAGGAAGCGCTGGATCTTGCGGGCGCGCGACACGACCAGCTTGTCGTCTTCCGACAGCTCGTCCATGCCCAGGATGGCGATGATGTCCTTCAGCGCCTTGTACTGCTGCAGGATTTCCTGAACGCGGCGGGCGACGGTGTAGTGTTCTTCACCGATGACCAGCGGGTCCATGATGCGCGAGGTCGAGTCCAGCGGGTCCACGGCCGGGAAGATGGCCTGGGCGGCGATGTCGCGGTTCAGAACGGTCGTCGCGTCCAAGTGAGCGAACGAGGCGGCGGGCGCCGGGTCGGTCAGGTCGTCGGCCGGAACGTAGATGGCCTGGACCGAGGTGATCGAGCCCTTCTTGGTCGAGGTGATGCGCTCTTGCAGGTTGCCCATCTCGGTGGCCAGCGTCGGCTGATAGCCCACGGCCGAGGGGATGCGGCCCAGCAGAGCCGACACTTCCGAACCGGCCTGGGTGAAGCGGAAGATGTTGTCGACGAACAGCAGCACGTCCTTGCCTTCTTCGTCGCGGAAGTATTCGGCGATCGACAGGCCGGTCAGGGCGACGCGGGCGCGGGCGCCGGGCGGCTCGTTCATCTGGCCGTAGACCAGGGCGCACTTGGAGCCTTCGGTCGAGCCGTTGTTCTTGGCCGGGTCCACGTTCACGTTGGACTCGATCATTTCATGGTACAGGTCGTTGCCTTCGCGGGTGCGTTCACCCACGCCGGCCAGAACCGAGTAACCGCCGTAAGCCTTGGCGATGTTGTTGATCAGTTCCTGCATGGTCACGGTCTTGCCGACGCCGGCGCCGCCGAACAGGCCGGTCTTGCCGCCCTTGGTGTAGGGGCAGATCAGGTCGATGACCTTGATGCCCGTGACCAGGATTTCCGCCGAGGTCGACTGTTCGTCGAAGGTCGGGGCTTCCTTGTGGATCGGGCGGTATTCGGTGGTCTGGATCGGCCCGGCTTCGTCGATCGGCTGGCCGACGACGTTCATGATGCGGCCCAGGGTGCCCGGACCGACCGGCGCCATGATCGACTTGCCGGTGTCGACGACGGCCTGGCCGCGCGTCAGACCTTCGGTCGTGTCCATCGAGATGGCGCGGACCATGTTCTCGCCGAGGTGCTGGGCGACTTCCAGGACCAGGGTGAAGGGCTCGCCCGTCTTCTGGTCGACGTTCTGCGTCTCCAGGGCGCTCAGGATGGCCGGCAGGGCGCCGTCGAACTCAACGTCGACGACGGCGCCGATGACCTGGGCGATACGGCCCGAGCCAGCAACGGCGGCGGCGGCCTTCGGAGCGGCGGCCTTCTTGGGGGCGGCCGGCTTCTTGGCGGCGGGTTTCTTGGTGGCGGTGGCGTCGGTCATGGGGTGCGTCCGGTTCGGAATGTCGTGTCGGTCGGGATCAGAGCGCTTCAGCGCCGGCGATGATCTCGATCAGCTCGGTGGTGATCTGAGCCTGGCGGGAACGGTTGTACTGCAGCGTCAGGGCGCTGATGAGATCGCCCGCGTTGCGCGTGGCGTTGTCCATCGCGGCCATCTGCGCGCCGAAGAAGCCGGCCTGGTTCTCGTAGAGAGCGGCCAGGATCTGCGTCGTCAGGTTGCGCGGCAGCAGGGTCTCGAGGATTTCCTCTTCCGAGGGCTCATACTCATAGACCGCGCCGTTCAAGTCGATCGGTTCCGCGTCGCCTTCGACGACGGCGGGGATCAGCTGGCTGGCGGTCGGCACCTGCGAGATCACCGACTTGAACTGGCTGTAGAAGAGGGTGACCACGTCGGCCTGCCCGCCTTCGAAGCTCTCGGCGATCAGTTCGGCGATCGGCTGCGCGGCCGGCAGACCCAGGACCTTGTGCTCGCTCAGCTCGAAGGTCCTGACGACCTTGTCGCCGAACAGGCGGGTCAGCTGGTCGCGCGACTTGCGGCCGACGGCCACGATCTCGACCGTCTTGCCGTTGGCGATCAGGCTGTTGATGTGGTCCCGCGCGGCGCGGATGACGTTGGTCGAGAAACCGCCCGCCAGACCCTTGTCGGCCGTGGCGACCACGATCAGGTGACGCTGGTCGGCGCCCGTGCCGGCCAGCAGTTTCGGCGCGCCGTCGCCCGAGACGCCGGCGGCCAGGTTGGCGATGACCGAGGCCATCCGCGTCGCATAGGGGCGGGCGTTCTCGGCCTGCTCCTGGGCGCGCTTCAGCTTGGCCGCGGCGACCATCTGCATGGCTTTCGTGATCTTCTGCGTCGCTTTGACGCTTCCGATCCGATTGCGCATTTCCTTAAGGCTGGCCATCCGGCGCTACTCTCGCTCTCTGGTCAGATCTTAGGCGAAGGTCTTGGCGAAGGCGGCCAGGACGTCCTTGAGCTCGGCTTCCAGTTCCGGCGTCAGAGCCTTCTTGGTGCGAATGCCTTCCAGCAGCGAGGCGTGGTTCGAGTGGACGCGGGCCAGCAGCTCGCTCTCGAAGCGGCCGATGTCCGACACCGCCACGTTGTCCAGGTAACCGCGCGTGCCGGCGAAGATGGACACGACCTGCTCTTCGACGGCCAGCGGCGAGTACTGCGGCTGCTTCAGCAGCTCGGTCAGGCGGGCGCCGCGCGCCAGCAGCTTCTGGGTCGAGACGTCCAGGTCCGAGCCGAACTTCGCGAAGGCGGCCATCTCACGATACTGGGCCAGCTCGCCCTTAATCGAACCGGCGACCTGCTTCATGGCCTTGATCTGGGCCGAGGAGCCCACGCGCGACACCGAGATGCCGACGTTCACGGCCGGACGGATGCCCTGGTAGAAGAGGTCCGATTCCAGGAAGATCTGGCCGTCGGTGATCGAGATCACGTTGGTCGGGATGTAGGCCGAGACGTCGTTGGCCTGGGTTTCGATGATCGGCAGAGCCGTCATGGAGCCCGAACCATTGTCTTCGTTCAGCTTGGCCGAACGCTCCAGCAGGCGGCTGTGCAGGTAGAAGACGTCGCCGGGGTAGGCTTCACGGCCGGGCGGACGACGCAGCAGCAGCGACATCTGACGATAGGCCACGGCCTGCTTGGACAGGTCGTCATAGACGATCAGGGCGTGCATGCCGTTGTCGCGGAAGAACTCGCCCATGGCGGTGCCGGCGAACGGAGCCAGGAACTGCAGCGGGGCCGGTTCCGAAGCCGTGGCGGCGACGACGATGGTGTATTCCAGAGCGCCCGACTCCTCGAGCGTCTTCACGATCTGGGCCACCGTCGAGCGCTTCTGGCCGATGGCGACATAGATGCAGTAGAGCTTCGCCGACTCGTCTTCCGACTTGTTGACGTTCTTCTGGTTCAGGATGGTGTCGATGGCGATGGCGGTCTTGCCGACCTGACGGTCGCCGATGATCAGCTCGCGCTGGCCGCGGCCGACGGGGATCAGGGTGTCGATCGCCTTCTGGCCGGTCTGCATCGGTTCGTGCACCGACTTGCGGGGGATGATGCCCGGAGCCTTGACGTCGACGCGGCGACGCTCGGTGAACTGGATCGGGCCCTTGCCGTCGATCGGCTCGCCCAGCGGGTTGACGACGCGGCCCAGCAGGCCCTTGCCGACCGGCACGTCCACGATTTCGCCCAGGCGGCGGACTTCATCGCCCTCGGCGATGGCGGCGTCCGCGCCGAAGATCACGGCGCCGACGTTGTCGCGCTCCAGGTTCAGGGCCATGCCCTTCACGCCGGCCTTGGGGAATTCGACCATTTCACCGGCCTGGACGTTGTCCAGACCGTGGATGCGGGCGATGCCGTCGCCGACCGACAGCACTTGGCCGACGTCGGAAACGTCGGCTTCAACGCCGAAGTTGGCGATCTGCGACTTGAGGATGGCCGAGATTTCGGCGGCGCGGATGTCCATGGTGGGCTCTCTGGCTTTCGTCTTCGGTGCGGGCCCGCTGGCCCGGCTTGAACTTGGAATTCGGGGCTTAAGCGCGTTTCAGCGCGAACTTCATCTGGTCGAGCTTGGTCTTCAGCGAGGCGTCGAACAGCTTCGAGCCCACCTTGACCTTCAGCCCGCCCAGGATCGACGGATCGACGCGGGCGGTCAGTTCGGGATCACGGCCCAGCGACGCGCGCAGGGCCGACTGAATGCTCTTGGTCTGGGCCGCCGACAGCGGCAGGGCCGAGACGACCTCGGCGGCCGCGACGCCGGTCGCCTTGGCGTGCAGGGCCTGGAAGCCGGCGATCACGCCGGGCAGGTCGCGGGCGCGGCCGTTCTGGGCCAGCAGGCCGAGGAACTTCTTGGTGGTCGCATTGAACTTCGCCTTGTCGGCGATGGCCGCCAGACCCTTGGCCTGGTCTTCGGCCGAAATGACCGGCGACTGGGCCAGGCGGCGCAGGTCCGCGCTGTCCAGCCAGGCGGCCTTCAGCGAGGCGAGATCGCCGCGCACGGCGTCGAGCGCCCCCGTCTCTTGCGAGAGGTCGAACAGCGCCTGAGCATACCGTTCGCCGACTTCCGTCGTTCTGAAATCGTCCGCCACGTAATAAAGGTCCGCGATTTGAAGCGTTTGGGTCGAATCCGGCCGCGATCTCCCGCGCCAGACAAGGGCTTGATTTGCTTATGGAAAGCACGCTTGGGACACATCTTTCGATGCATCCTTCGCTAAAGCCGCGCGGCTGATAGCATGCAAGGTCCCCGGTCGCAACCGACGGGAACGGAACGATAAGGTCGCACCCGCGCTCTTTCTTCCGGTTCCACGCCCCGGCGGCGACGGCGGGTGCGACGACAACGCCACGCGCGAACGCTTGATGCAACCTCACGGTCCCGTTACCGCTTATGGCTATCATCACATTCTGGAACCCCGATGCTTGAAAGCATAACTCCCCTGCTGAGCGATCCGACCGCCTGGGCGGCCCTCGTGACCCTCGTGGTCATGGAGGTCGTTCTCGGCATCGACAACCTGATCTTCATCTCGATCCTGTCGAACAAGCTGCCGCCCGAGCATCGCCAACGCACCCGCCGTATCGGCATCGGCCTGGCCCTGATCATGCGCCTGGGCCTGCTGGCCACGATCGGCTGGATCGTCGGCCTGACCGCCCCCGTCTTCGACCTGGGCTTCCACGGCGAGACCTTCGACACCGCCTTCAGCTGGCGCGACCTGATCCTGATCGCCGGCGGCCTCTTCCTGGTGTGGAAGGCCACCAAGGAGATCCACCACGCCGTCGACACGACCCCGTCGAACGACATGCTGGAGAAGGACAAGAAGGACGTCGTCATCAACAACGTCGGCTCGGCCATCTTCCAGATCATCCTGCTGGACCTGGTCTTCTCGATCGACTCCATCCTGACCGCCGTCGGCATGACCGATCACGTGCCGATCATGATGGTGGCCGTCGTCGTCGCCGTGACCGTCATGCTGCTGGCCGCCGATCCTCTGGCGAACTTCATCGACAAGAACCCGACCGTGGTCATGCTGGCCCTGGGCTTCCTGCTGATGATCGGCGCCGTGCTGATCGCCGACGGCTTCGGCGTCCACGTGCCCAAGGGCTATATCTACGCCGCCATGGCCTTCTCGGCCCTGGTCGAGGGCCTCAACATGTGGTCGCGCAACGCGCAGATCAAAAAGGACAAGGCCAAGGAAGCCGCCCAGGCGGCGCTGAACAAGGCCGAAACCGCAGAGCCGGGCGTCTGATGCGTCTCTGGCCGGTCCTGACGGTGCTGCTGCTGGCGCTTCCCGCGTCGGCCGTGGCGCAGGCGTCAGGGCCGGCCGCCCCTTCTTCCGCCGCCCCTTCTTCCGCCGCTCGGGCCGCGCGACCGCCGGTCTATGGCTATGAGGTGGTGCGGACCTTCCCCCACGATCCGACCGCCTTCACGCAAGGCCTGGTCATTCGCGACAGCGTCCTGCTGGAGAGCACAGGCCGCGCCCCGTCCAGCGTTCGCCGCGTGCGGCTGGAGGACGGGGTCGTGCTGCAGAAGCACGAACTCGCCCCCGAGTATTTCGGCGAAGGCCTGACCGAGATCGACGGCCGCATCGTCACCCTGACCTGGAACAACGGCGTCGGCTTCGTCTGGAAGGCCGACGACCTGAGCCCCGTCTCGCGCTTCACCTATGAAGGCGAAGGCTGGGGCCTGACCCACGACGGAACGCGGCTGATCCTGTCCGACGGCTCGGCCAGCCTGCGCTTCCTCGATCCCGAGACCTTCGCCGAGACCGGCCGCGTCGCGGTCACCCTGAACGGCCGCCCCGTGCGCCAGCTGAACGAGCTGGAATGGATCGACGGCGAGGTCTGGGCCAATGTCTGGCAGACCGACTACATCGTGCGCATTGATCCGACGTCCGGCCATGTGGTCGGCGTCATCGACCTGAAGGGCCTCTTGCCGGCCGATCAGGTGAAGGACCCCGCCGACGACGTCCTGAACGGCATCGCCTGGGACGCCGCGAACCGCCGACTGTTCGTCACCGGCAAGAACTGGCCCAGCCTGTTCGAGATCAGGCTGACCGGACCGCGCTAGGATACGCTTCCCGCTCATCCCGGCGGACGCCGGGATCCAGTCCTTTGGCTTCATACTACAGTGTTTGCGGCTCTCACTGGGCCCCGGCGTCCGCCGGGGTGAGCGGAAGTGAGGGTCCGCTCTCAAGCAGCGAGCGACCGCGTCGCGAGCGGTAGCGCCCTACAAGAAGCTGTAGGGGTCCACGTCCACCGTCAGCCGCACCGAGGCCGGGACCTTCACCCGCCCCAGCCAGGCCCGCAGGAAGGCCTGCAGGTTCACGTCGCGATCCGCCCGGACCAGCAGCCGCTTGCGCCGCCGCCCCCGCACCAGGGCCAGGGGCGCGTCGGCGGGGCCATAGACCTCCAGCCGCTCGGCGTTGGGGATGGCCTCGGCCAGATCGCGGGCGACCTTCTCGACCGCCATGGCGTTCTCGCTGGACAGGATGATCGCCGCCAGACGGCCGTGCGGCGGCAGGGACGCCGCCTCGCGCTCGCCCATCTCGGCCTCGACGAAGGCGTCGCGGTCGCCCGCCGCCAGGGCCTCCAGCACCGGATGCTCGGGCGTCCAGGTCTGCAAC
>JALAGW010000263.1 GCA_022712235.1 Brevundimonas sp.
ATGTGAACGCCAGCGCCAATGCGACAGCGCGGGCCTTCGCCGGGGCGCGCAGCGGCGCGACGGTGATCGTCGGCGGTGGCGGCGGCGCCTACTTCAACGTTGATCAACCCTATCCCACGACGATCCAGGGCCTGTCGGTCGAAGGCAAGACGATGGAAATGGTCCGCGTTCCCTATACGGCCTCGCGCCGCATGGAGAAGCGCGTGGTCATCCAGGCCGTCTGCATCGATGACCGCGCCGTGCCGCACCCGGCTTCGCAGGTCCGCCCCGGTCGCGACGTGGCCATGGACTATGAAGGCGAACTGTATCGCTGCATCGCCGGCACCAAGCTGCAATGGACCATCGCCGACGAGGCCGGCGGTCCGGGCGAGACCATCAACTGCAACAAGCGCGAGGCCCTGTGGTACGGCCGCGGCGGTCAACTGGAATGCCGTCCCGAGAAGCAGGAACGCGATTGCAACGAGCGTTCGCTGCTGCGCCGCTACGGCGCGGGCGTGAAGGTGCTGACCATGATCCGCGAGGAATCCTACACCGAATACCGCGAGGAAATGGTCGAGACCGCCGGGGCCGTGACTTCGGGCGCGGTCATCATGCTGGACGGCGGCGTCGGCGGCCGCGTCTTCTGAATGCAACGTTCAGCCTGGCGTCAGGCGGACTGACCTAGATTGCCGTCATCGACTCTCCGTCGATTAGGCCAAAAGACTTGGGGCCCCGATCCGCTGGATCGGGGCCCCTTTTTCGTCCTGGCGTCGCGCCCTACTGGGCCTGAGCCTTGTCCGAGACGACCTCGGCCTTCCAGGCGGTGTTCGCCGTCAGATACTGACGGGCCGCAGCCTGTATGTCGGCGACGGTGAAGGACTCCAGATCGCTGATGTGCGTCTGGATTTGCTCCAGCGACGCTGGCTTGGCGGCGAGGTCTTCCAGTTGACCCAGCCAGTATTCGTTGCCGGCCTGGCTGCGGCGCAGGGACTCGATGACCGGCAGGCGGGCGCGGTTCAGTTCGTCCTCGGTCACAGGGGCGTCGCGCAGGGAGGCGGTGATCGCGTCCACGGCGGCGTAGAAGGCGGGCAGCTTGTCTGCCGCCGTCTCGGCCATCACGAAGATGGAGCCATAGTCCTTGAACACGTCCGAGGCCGACGACCCGACGCGCGGCGAGTAGGCCAGGGCCTGCTTCTCGCGGATTTCCTCGAGCACGCGCAGCTTGAAGACCTCGGCCAGGATGCTGACCTTGCGGGCTTCGGTGCGGTCGTCGATCGTGTCCGTCGTCGGCCAGGCCACATAGCCGAGCGCCTGTTCGGCGGGACCGGTGTGGGTCAGGCGGACCGGCGTGGTCGTCGGGGCCGGGAAGCGGCGCTGATCCGAACCGGGCAAGGGTTGGGCCGCAGGTGCGCGGACGGGCAGGGCGGCGAAGGTCGAGGCCACGGCCTTGATCGCGTCATCGACCGTGACGTCGCCGACCATGACGATGTCGATCGGGCCGGATGACAGGCCCTGGACCACGCCCTGCTTCAACTCGTCCAGGGTGAAGGCGGCGATGTCAGCCGGCGCCGGCACCGCTTCGCGTTTGTCGCCGCTGGCCAGCAGACCGGAAGCCTGGATGCCGAAGGCGCCGCCGGGGGTGGCCAGCTGTTGCGCCAGGATTTGGGGGAAGAAGGCCTTGATCTGCTCGAACGGCGCCGGGCGCAGGCCCGGATCGGTCAGATAGGCGGCCAGCACCTGCATCTGCAGTTGCAGATCGGCGGGACGGGTCGCGCCGGACAGCTGATAGGCGTCGCCGTCGATGGCGAAGCCGGCGGAGTAGATCTTGCCGGTCAGAACGCGGCTCAGGTCGTCCGCCGTCAGCTTGCCGAGACCGCCCTGGGTGAAGACCATTGGGGCCAGCATCTGCGAGGTGAAGCGGTCGGTGGGCAGGCCTTCTTCGCCGATGCCGGTGCGCACGGTCACCAGGATCTGCTCGTCCTTGAAGTCAGTCGGCTTGACCGTGAGGCGCACCCCGTTCGGGAAGGTGACGACCGTGGCGCCGACAGCGGCGACCTCGGTGCGGTTGCTCGGTGTCGCGGCGGCGCCGAAGTTCGCATAGGGCCATTCCAGCTGAGCCTGCTCGGCGCGAGCGGTGACAGGGACGGTGCGGCTGGCTTCCAGGGCGGCGGTGACGCCGGCCTCGCCGCCTTCGATCTCTTCGGGCGTGATGACGAGCGCCAGCGGACCATAGCCTTCGAATACGGCCTTTACGGCGTCGCTGACCTGGGCCGCCTTCAGATCCTTCACGCCGGCTTCGAAGAGGGCGAGATTTTCTGCGGGCGAGGAGAAGACCTTGTCGTCGTTGGCCGCGCCTAGCAGGGCGTTGGCCAGAGCCGGCGTGCTGCGGGTGGCGGCGGCCTGGACGGCGTTTTCCAGCGCCGTGCGGCTGTTGGCGATTTCGCGGTCCAGCTCGGACTGGGTCACGCCGAACTGGACGAGGCGACGTTGCTCCTGCTCGATGGTGTCCAGCGCACGCTTCAGGCCGCCGGGGTTGAAGTTGGCCGAGACGCTGCCGAGGTCGACCGTGTCGAACAGGCTGCCCTGGCTGGCGCTGGCGGTGATGAAGGGCGGATTATCGGCGCGGGCGATCTCGCCCAGGCGACGATTCAGAACGGCCAGCCCCAGATTCTGGATCAGGGCTTCGCGACGTTCGGCGACGGTGTCCGGGTCCAGATCGGGATTGCGAATCCAGTTGAGCTGGATCGAGGACTGGATGCCCGGCTCGACCAGGATGCGGGTTTCAGCCGAGCGCGGGGCGACGGTTCCCAGATCGGGATTCGGGCCGTTGGCGGCCTTGGGCGTCCAGTCCGAGAAGGTCGCCTTGATCTTGGCTTCCATCTGGTCGACGTCGAAATCTCCGACCGCGATCATGGTCGCGCGTTCCGGACGGTAGTAGGCGTTGTAGAATTCGACGAACCGTTCGCGCGGCGCCGAGCGGATGATGCTGAGATCGCCGATCGGCAGACGGTTCGACAGGCGCTGGCCAGCAGCGAGCAAGGCGAGCTGCGCCTTGATCGAACGCAGGCCGGGGGTGTTGCGGAGCCGTTCCTCGCCCTCGATGACGCCGCGCTCGGCGTCGATGTCCTCGGCCTTCATCAGGGCTTCGGAGACCTGTTCGCGCATGATGCGCAGCGAGGTGTCGACCGTCTCGTCATTGGTGCGGGGTAGTTCCAGCGTGTAGGCGGTCTGATCGAAGCTGGTGAAGGCGTTGGTGTCGGCGCCGAAAGCCAGTCCCAGCCGCTCCAGAATGCGCAGCAACTCGTTCTCGGGCACATTGGTCGTGCCGTTGAAGGCCATGTGCTCCATGAAGTGGGCGAGGCCGAGCTGGTCGTCGTTCTCCATGAGCGAACCGGCTGCGATGCGCAGGCGCAGCGAGGCCTGACCCGGAGGCGTGGCGTTCTTCATGATGGCGTAACGCATGCCGTTGGGCAGGACGCCGAAGCGGACGTCGGCGTCGGCCGGAATGTCGCTGGCGGCCTGGGCCCAGGGGCTGGAAGGCGGGGCGTCCTGCGCGACGGCGGGCAGGGCGGCCCCGCCCAGCAGGGCGAGGCTGGAGGCGGCGAGCAGCAGCAGGCGGCGAGGGGATCGCATTCAGTTCAGTCTCCGGACCGTGCGATCAGGCTGCCCCCGGGACTGACTGCGGCCCTGCACGTTGGTCGCGTGCAATGGCGTATGCACGTTCGACCAAGGTGACAAAGGTCCTTGACTGCCTCAAGTTACCGAAAGTTAATTTCCGCCGGTCCGCGTGACATAGAAGGTCGCTGCGTTGCCGACAGCATTGGCGCCGGCGATGACGTTGCGGCCATTGCCGTTGATGGTCGTATTGGCGATGGCGCTGACATTGCCGGTGTTGGTCTGGACGTTGCGCGCATTCAGATCGCCGCCGCATTCTGCGCAGGCATAGCCGGTGATGCTGTTGCCCGCCGCATTGGCGCCGACATAGGCGTCATAGCCCTTCTGACCGACGAACGAGGCCGTGGCTTCGACGCCGCCCGTGTTCATCTGGGTGTTGTCGATATCGACATAGATGTCGTTGTTGCCGACGGTGACGTCGTTGGCCACGGCGCTGGCCACGGCCGTCGCCTTGCCGAAGTCATAGGAGCTGAGCTGAACGGCGCCGCGGATCCGGGCGCTGTTCTCCTGATCCGTGGTGGCGATCAGCGAACCGCCCTGATTGTAGAAGGCAGCCTGGTTGCCGCCAGCGTGGGCGCGGGCCGCCAGGTTCCAGCCGTTGCCGGCATGAACGCCCGTGCCCGCCTCGACCATGGCGCCGGAGGAGCGTTGGCGCACTTCCAGTTCCTGGTTGGTCGACGGACCCGAGGTCGCCTGAACGGCGTTGGCCACGGCCTGGCTGGAGAACTCGGCCGGATCGCGGACAAAGCGGGGCGAGGCCTGATTGGTCGCACGGACCTGACCCGTCGTGGTCTGATCAATCGAGCCGACCAGGGAGGCGCGGTCGCTGCCCGATCCGTCGCCAGCCAGCGCGACGGTGTTGCCATAGGCCCCGGCGGCGATGGTTCCGCCGCCGACCAGCCGCGCGTCCTGGCCCGTGATCAGACTGGACGCGGTCACGTCGCCGCTGGCGGACTGGGTCGCGTCAATGCCCATCTGGGTCCGGGTCGCGGTCCCCGCCAGGTAGTTGCCGCGCGCCTGGGTGATGCTGGTGACCAGTCCATTGGTGTCGCCGCCCAGCGTCATGGTGGTCGACGCCGAGGCCTCGCCGCGCATGTCCTGTGTCGAGCGAACGTCCACGGCGTGGCCGTCCGCGCCGCCCACCAGGCTATTGCCCTGCGCCGCATTGGACACGGTCACCTGATCGCTGACGTCGACGACGTTCAACGTCTGGCCGGCGATCACGTCGCCGAACGTAATTTGGGTGTTCAGGACCAGACCGCGGTCCTGGGCCGAAGCCTCAGTAGCGGCTGCGGCGCACATCGCCGTCGCGGCGATCGTGCCAGCGAGACGGATCCGCGCGAGTCTGACCATTGTTCGTGTCCGTGTTTGCATAGGCGGGGTAGTAGCCGCCGGTCGGGCCGACGGGGGAGTCGCCCAGGGGATCATTGGCGGGGTTGAGGCAGACCTCGGGACCCGGCGCGCCATAGAGGTTGGCCATGAACTCGACCGTGGCGCGCTCCACCAGGGCGCGGACGGCCAGTTGAACCGGCTCCAGGCCGCTGGTGCCGGCCGAGATGTCGAAGACGTTGCCGTTCAGGAAGTCGAACACGCCCGCCGATACTTCGCGGCCGACGATCTGCTTCTGATAGGAGACGACATCCACGACTTCGAGGGTCGTGGTCTGCACCAGGCGCAGGTCGATGGCGATGTTCATGACGAAGACCTTGCCGGTCAGCAGGCCCGATCCGCCGTTCTGCTCGACCTCGCCGCCGGCGATGTCGAAGCCGCCCGAGCGGAGGTTGTAGTTCACCTCGGTGATGCCGCCGACGACATAGAAGTCCGAGCCCGGCACCTGGCCGGCCAGGATGCGGCGATAGGCGGCGTCCTGCGGCGCGCCGTTCGGCAGGTCGTCGCTGATCAGCTTGTTGTTGGCGTAGCGCAACTCCAGCTCGGACACCGAGGTGTCGTAGCGCTCGACGATGCGGGCGCCGGCCTTGGCCAGGGCGGTGTTCGTCATCAGGGAGGCGCCCTGGGTGATCTGGCGCCCGCCGTCCGAGGAGATGGAGCCCGTGTAATCGCTGATCCGACCGACCGCCATGCGCGGCGACGGCAGGTTGTAGCGACGCGCATAGTCGGCCAGGCAGTAGAGCGCGGTCGAATAGGGGGTCGGGTTCGACGTCACCGGGGCGTTGCCGATCGGCGTGGCGTAACGGCCCGAGGGACCCGCGCTCGTGCTGGCGCAACCGGCCAGGACCCCGGCGACGGCGGTCAGGACGGCGGCGACCCGCAGCGGGCGATGGAGACGATGTGGGGTCATCAGAAATTCAAGGTCCCGTTCAGGGCGGCGCCGGCGGTGATGTTGCCGGTATTGGTCTGGTTGGAATTGATCACGACCGTGTTCCGGTTGCCCTGGACCACGACGTTGAGGCTGTTGCCGATGGCGGTCGCGCCGCCGATGGCCGTGCCATTGCCGGACGAACCCGCGCCGGCGTAGCCGCTGGCCACGCCGGCGGAAGAACTGGAATAGCTGCTGGCGCCCGACTGGATGATGCCGTTCACGACCAGTCGGTTGCCGTTGGCGTCGCGGGTCGAGCCGCTGGAAGCCTGGGCGGTGGTGTAGCGCGAGGCGCCGTAGCCCGCCTGGAACTGTGCGGCGCCGGCCGAACCCGTCGACTGCGCGGATGCTGCGCCGGCCGCCATTGCGGGCAGGGCCAGTGCGGCGACGGTCAGGATCAGTCTTTGGAACAGCATGCAGGATTCCCCAGCGGCGATATGGGGTCGCCAAGCAACCCGCGTGCCAGTTTGGAGTCCGGGTCTTAAGATCGGCTTGAGATTGCGCCGGTCTTTGTTCATCAAGGGCTTATGCAGAGCCCTACCGACGATCCGATCCATCCGCGGCGCGAACGGATCTTCAACGCGCCCTTTCTGCCGGTCTTGATCGCCGCCTCCATGCCCGTCCTGTATTGGTTTCAGGAGCGTTTGGCGGATCAGGGCATGTCGATGGCTTTTCGCGCCGCAGATCTGTGGCGAGGCCAGTGGGCGGGCCTTTTCACCTCCATGTTGCTGCATGGCGGTTGGGCGCATGTCGCCATGAATGCGGTCGGGGCGCTGGCGTTCGGTACGCCGGTGGCGCGGCTGCTGTCCCGCAGTTTTGGCCCGTTGGCCTTTATCGCCCTCTATATAGTCAGCGGCGTCGTGGCGGCTTTCGGCTATGCGCTGTGCCATCCGGGGAGCGATGGGAGCCTGGTCGGCGCCTCGGGCGCGGTTTTTGGCCTGATTGGAGCCGCGACACGTCTCATGGGGGGACATGGACGCGTCCTGCCCCTGTTCCAATCCGGGGTGCTGAAGCAGGCGGGCGCCTGGATGGCCGTCAATCTCATCGTGGGCCTGATTGGTCTGGCGCCCGGCGCGGCCGGCGCCCGCATCGCATGGGAAGCGCACGCCTTCGGCTTCGTGGTCGGCATCCTGGCGATCGGACCTTTGGGCCGTCTCTTTGGTCCGCGGCCGGATTTGCGTCAGGTCGGACTCTGAGCGATCCTGTCGGCGGTGCGGCCGGTCCGCGGTCGTCTCCCATATTGAAACGGGAAGGAACCGCCATGCTGGTCGCCGAGATACTCAAGGGCAAGGGGGAGGCTGTCTTCACCCTGACGCCCGATACGTCGCTGACCGAGGCCTGCGCCGAGCTGGACCGCAAGCGTGTCGGGGCTCTGATCGTCTGCCAGGGTGATGATGTGGTCGGCGTTCTCTCCGAACGGGATATTGTGCGCGCTGTCGCGCGGGACGGCGTCGCGGCTCTGTCGCAACCGACGTCTCATTATATGACGACCGAAGTGATCTTCGCCGAGCCCGGCGAAACCGTGGCCGTGTTGATGGGGCGCATGACGGATCGGCGCGTACGACACCTGCCGGTTTTGCGTGAGCGTCAGTTGGCGGGGGTCGTCTCCATAGGCGACGTGGTCAAATGTCAGATCGCTGAAGCGAAGCAGGAGGCTGAAAGTCTGCGCACCTATATAGCGGCGGGGTAGGGCGAGACGCTGCACGGACTCTGGTTCGTTGAGATAGTTCGCATATTTGTCATTTGAGGGTTGTGGAGTCGGGGCTGTGTCCGTATATCCGCCGCTCGCTTGGAATCGGGCGGGGCGCTGGGGTCGGAGACGGGCTTGGCGAAGTGGATTTGGGAGCTTCGGTTTCCGGGTTTGCGGAAGGGCTGAAAAGCCTGGTTGACAAGGGGATTGGTCTTCCTTAGAA
>JALAGW010000264.1 GCA_022712235.1 Brevundimonas sp.
ACGCGGGATGGGCTCGCCGACCGGGCAGCCCTTGGACCCGGCCGGGGTCGAGCCCAGATGAGCGCAGCCGTTCACCGCCTTCAGCACCTCGTCCAGACGGATGGTCTCGGGCTGACGCAGCAGCCAAGACCCGCCCGAGGCGCCGGGGCGCGTGGCGATCAGTCCCGCCTTGGCCAGCAGGGCCGTCACCCGGCGGATGACCACAGGATTGGTCGGCACCGAGGCGGCCAGGACGGCGCTGGGCGCGGCGTCGGCGGCCGAATAGGCGCCCTTGTGGGCCAGATAGGCCAGGGCGTGGGCGGCGACGGGGAATTTCTGGCTGTCAGACATCTTGATCAATGCTCCAGACCGGAAGGTAGGGCTTCCGGCGCCGTTTCACAAATCTAACCGCAACAAAAACTGTTTTAATTATCGCCAAGCTTCACGCCCCGGCCTTGCGGGCGAAGCTCCAGGCCGCCTTCGACAGGGGTCCGACCTGGGCCGCCATGGTCTTCGCATGAGCGCTGGCGGCGGTCCCGTCGCGCACCCGCCCGGCGATGCCCTGACAGATGGCCGCCAGTCGGAACAGGTTGTAGGCGAACAGCCAGTCCAGATTCTGCGGCGCCGCCGTCCCGGTCTTCTCGGCATAGCGTTCGACCGTCTCCTCGACCGAGGGAATGCCCAGGGCCTTCAGGTCCGCCCCCGCCAGCCCGTTCCTCAGCGACGCCGGAATGACCCAGGCGATCAGCAGATAGGAGAAGTCGGCCATGGGATCGCCCAGGGTCGACAGCTCCCAGTCCAGCACCGCCCTCACCTTCGCCTCGACCGGGTCGAGGATCATGTTGTCCAGACGGAAGTCGCCGTGAACGATCCGCGTCGGTCCTTCCGGCGGCAGGCTGTCGGGCAGGAAGGCGATCAATCGGTCCATGGCCGGGACGGGGTCGATCTCGCTGGCCCGATACTGCTTGGTCCAGCGCCCGACCTGACGGCCGAAATAATTGCCCGGCCTGCCGTAGTCGCCCAGGCCGATGGCGGCGGGATTGAAGGCGTGCAGGGCCGCCAGCGTATCCGTCTGCGCCTCATAGACGGCTCGCCGCTCGGCGGGCTGCAGTCCCGGCAGCTTCAAGTCCCAGAAGACCCGCCCCTCGACCTTATCCATGACATAGAAGATGGAGCCGATGACAGCTTCGTCCGTGCACAGAGCATAGGGCCGCGCCACCGGAAAGCCTTGCTGGTGCAGGGCCGAGATGACGGTGAATTCGCGGTCCACGGCGTGGGCGCTGGCCAGCAGGGTTCCCGGCGGCTTCCTGCGCAAGACATAGGTCCGGCCCGGCGTGGTCAGCTCATAGGTCGGGTTCGACTGCCCGCCCTTGAACTGGCGAAGGGTCAGCGGCCCGGCATAGCCCTCGACATTGGCGCTCAGCCAGGCGTCCAGCGCCGCCTCGTCGAGGCGATAGCGTTCATCGACCTCGCGCGTGCCGGAAAAGGCGGATTGCGCGTCCAGACTGTCAGTCATGTCTCGTCTCCCCCGCCGACGCTCTGCGGCGCGCGTGCGATCATTCGGCAGCGATGATGGCGGCCTTCACCGCCCCGCGCCAGCCTTTCAGCAGGCGCGCCCGCTCCGCCTCGCCCATGTGCGGGCGCCAGACGGCGGGGGCCTCGGCGGGCGCGGTCCACAGTTCGGGCGTCAGGCCGACGCCGAAGGCCGCCAGCCGCGCCGCGCCCATGGCCGTCATCTCCTGAAAGGCAGGGCGCTCGACCTCGACCTCGCAGATGTCGGCGACGAACTGCATGGCGAAGGCGTTGGCGGTGACCCCGCCGTCGACCTTGAGCCGGGTCAGGGCCGGCGCCCCGTCCGTATTCAGGGCGTCCAGCAGGTCACGGGTCTGATAGGCCAGGCTCTCCAGCGCCGCCCGGACGAAGTGGGCCGGGCCGCTGTCGCGGGTCAGGCCGATGACGGTTCCCCGCGCCTCGGGCCGCCACCACGGCGCGCCCAGACCGGTGAAGCCGGGAACCAGATAGACCCCGCCGTTGTCCTTCAGCGTCTGGGCCATGGCCTCGGACTGACGCGAGTCCGAGATGACCTTCAGCCCGTCGCGCAGCCACTGGATCGCCGACCCGGCCGAGAAGATGGAGCCTTCCAGGGCATAGGCGACGTGATCATTCCTTTTTTGGCCGACCGCATATCCCAATGTGCCCAGCAGCCGCGAGGTCGAGGCCACCGGCGCCTCCCCGACATTGGCGACCAGAAAGGCCCCGGTGCCATAGGTGATCTTGGCGTCGCCGGCCTGCAACGCCCCATGCCCGACCAGGGCCGCCTGCTGGTCCCCCGCCGACCCGTGGATCGGCAGGGCTCGCCCGAACAGGCTGGCGTCGCAGTCGCCCAGATGATCGGCGCAACCCCGGATCTCGGGCAGGGCCTGCACAGGCACATTGAACAGGTCGCACAGGTCCGCGCGCCATTGCAGGGTCTTCAGATCCATCAGGCTGGTGCGGCTGGCGTTGGTGGCGTCGGTGACGTGGCTAGCGCCCCCCGTCAGCTTCCAGATCAGCCAGGCGTCGATGGTGCCCAGCCTGACCTCGCCCCTGGCCGCCCGCTCCCGCGCCCCCGGCACGGCGTCCAGCAGCCAGGCGTATTTCGAGGCCGAGAAATAGGGATCGAGGATCAGGCCGGTCGACGCCTGCACCGCCGCCTCATTTCCCTCCGACGCCAGACGGGTCGTCAAATCCGCCGTGCGCCGATCCTGCCAGACGATGGCGCGGTGCAGGGGCTCGCCGGTCGTCGCATCCCAGATGACCGAGGTCTCGCGCTGGTTGGTGATGCCCACGGCGGCGAAACGGCCGACGCCGCCCGCCTTCCTCACCACCTCGCGACAGGTCTGCAGGGTCGCGCGCCAGATCTCGGCCGCGTCATGCTCGACCCAGCCCGACTGCGGAAAGTGCTGGGCCAGCTCGATCTGGCTGACGGCGACGGCGCTGAACGAACCGGACGACGAGACTTCAAACGCGATGGCCCGCGTCGAGGTGGTGCCCTGGTCGATGGCGAGGATCATGTTCGCTTGCATGAGGAGAGTTATGCAGAAGCGCAGGCTCAGCGTAAGAGGAAACCTATGCATACGCCCAGCTTCCAAGGCGTCCTCGACGCCGCCCGCCAGATCGCCCCCGCCGCCGTCCGCACGCCGCTGATCGAGCATCCGGCCCTGAACGCCGCCGTGGGCGGTCGCGTCCTGATGAAGGCCGAGACCCTGCAGGTCGCGGGCGCCTTCAAGTTTCGCGGCGCCTATAACCGCGTCAGCCGCCTGACGGATGAAGAGAAGACGCGCGGCGTCGTGGCCTATTCCTCGGGCAATCACGCGCAAGGCGTGGCCGCCGCCGCTCAAGCCGTGGGAACCCGCGCCCTGATCGTCATGCCGTCGGACAGCCCGACGGTTAAGGTCGAGGGCGTGCGCGCCTTCGGCGGCGAGGTGCGCTTCTACGACCGCTGGAGCGAGAGCCGCGAGGCCATCGGCGCCGAGATCGCGGCGGAGCGCGGCTCCCTCCTGGTCCCGCCCTTCGACGATCCCTTCGTCATCGAGGGCCAGGGCACGGTCGGTCTGGAGATGCTGGAGCAGGCGGGCGTGCCCATGGACCAGCTGCTGTGCGGGGCCTCGGGCGGCGGCCTGATCGCCGGGCTCAATCTGGTCATGGCCGAGCAGAGCCCCGACACCCGCGTCATCGTGGTCGAGCCCGAGGCCTTCGACGACACCCGCCGCTCGCTGGAAGCCGGCGGAAGGGTCGCCCACCCGCAGGGCGCGCCGTCCATCTGCGACGCCCTGATGGCGCCCATGCCGGGCGAACTGACATGGCCGATCAACCGTCGCCTCGCCGGGGCCGCGACCGTCTCCGACGCCGAGGTGGCCGAGGCCATGCGCTTCGCCTTCCGTTGGCTGAAGCTGGTGATCGAGCCGGGCGGCGCCGTCTCCCTGGCGGCTCTGTTGTCGGGCAAGGTCGCGGCCAAGGGCCTGACCACCGGGACCGTCCTGTCCGGCGGCAATGTCGATCCGGGCCTGTTCGCCGAGATCATCGAAGGACGGTTTGGGGCCTAGTTTCCTGCCGTCATCCCGGGGCCGCGCAGCGGAACCCGGGACCCAGACGTCTAAACCGCTCACCGCCGCTGAAGACTCAACCGCCTGGGTCCCGGATCAGCCTTTCAGGCTGTCCGGGATGACGGAAAAAGAGGTCTCTTGCGCCCGTCCGCGACGCAGGCAAGGCTGCGTCAAACGGAGGGGCCCCGATGACGAAGCCGAGCGATCTGCCATCCCTGATCGGCCAGGAGGTCGGCGTCAGCCGCTGGATAGAGGTCGATCAGGCCCGCATCGACGCCTTCGCCCGGATCACCGAGGACGAGCAGTTCATCCACGTCGATCCCGAACGGGCCAGGGCGACGCTCTTCGGCGGGACCATTGCGCATGGGTTCCTGACGCTCAGCCTGGCCTCGGCCATGAGCTATGACGCCGTCGCCCCGCTGGACGGCATGGTCATGGGGGTCAACTACGGCTTCGACAAGCTGCGCTTCCTCGCCCCGGTCCCGGCCGGATCAAGGGTGCGCGGCCGCTTCAGGCTGCTGTCCGCCGAGGACAAGGGAAGTCAGGACGGCGTGACCCGCTGGCTGCTGAAGCACGAACTGACCGTCGAGATCGAGGACGCCGACAAGCCGGCCCTGATCGCCGAATGGCTGGGCATGCAGATGGCGCAGGGCTGAGGCTCACCCGTTTCGGGCGCTGGACAAGGGCGGAAGAACGGCGCTCCAGTCCTCAAAAAGCTCCGCATCCGGTCAGAACGAAGGAGGCTGGATAATGCACCTGCACCTGCTCTCCGTCTTCGACGGCCTGTCCTTTGTCGTGGCCGCCTTCGCGGCCTGGACGGCGCTGAACCTGTTCCAGCAGGTGCGCGCCCATCAGGGCGCCGTGCGTCTGGCCTGGCTGGCGACGGCGGCGACGGCCATGGGCGGCGGAGTCTGGTCGATGCATTTCATCGCCATGCTCGGCTTCGACCCCGGCGCGCCGTTGCGTTACGATCTGCCCCTGACCGTCGCCTCCTTCCTGCTGGCCGTCGTCGGTTCCAGCCTCGCCTTCCTGATCGCGGCGGGACGCCTGAGCCGTCATCGCATGATCCTCGCCGGCCTGGTCATGGGCGGCGGCATCTGCGCCATGCACTATGTCGGCATGGCGGCCCTGAGGACCTCGGCCAGCCTGACCTATGCGCCCGGCCTGGTCGCCCTGTCGGCGGCGGTCGCCCTGTTCGCCTCGATCGCGGCCCTGTTCGCCGTGGAGCAGGACCGGTCACCGCTTTGGCGACTGGCGGCCGCCCTGATCCTGGGACTGGCCGTGGCGGGCATGCACCATGTGGCCATGACGGCGCTGACCTTCACCCCGATTCATGCCGCCGCAGCGTCTGATCCCCCCGGCGCGCCCCCCCTGATGCTGGCCGTCGCCGTGGCCGGCGTGACCGTCCTTATCCTGTTTCTGGCCCTGGCGGTCGCCATGGTGGACCAGCGCGACAAGCTGATCGCCATCATCGACGCAGGCGGGGTCGGCTACTGGGAACTGGCTCTTCCGGGACAAACCCTCTGGCTGTCCGGCCGGGCGCGCAAGTATCTCGGCCTGGCGCGCGGAGAGCCCTTCGCGGCACACGATCTGGCTCGCAAGCTGAAGCCCGAGGACATGATCCGCCGCACGGAAACCCTGGAGCGCGCGCTCCGGGGCGAGGGGGACTACGCCGCCGAATACCAGATCCGCGACAGCGGCCGCTGGCTTCAGGTGCGCGGCCGGTTGATCCGCTCGCGCTCCGGCAGACCGATCAAGCTGGCGGGCGTCATCACCGACGTGACCGACCGGCATCAGGCCTTCGCCGCCCTGGGCGCCAGCGAACACCGCCAGCGCCTGCTGATCAATGAACTCAACCACCGGGTGAAGAACACCCTGGCCACCAT
>JALAGW010000028.1 GCA_022712235.1 Brevundimonas sp.
GTCTGGAGCGCGTGCTGGCGCGTGGCTTTTCGACCATCTGGCCGACGCATGGCCCGGCCATCACCCAGGTCGCGCCCTTCCTCAAGGCCTATCGCGACCACCGGCTGGAACGAGAGGCGCAGATCTGCGCACGGCTGGCGGCGGGCGACGCCACCATCGGGGACATGGTCCCGGCCCTCTACGCCGCCGTGGACCAGCGCTTGTGGCCGGCGGCCAGCCTGTCGGTGCTGTCGCACCTGATCAAACTGGTGAAAGAAGAGCGGGTCTCCGCCGATCCCGAACCGACGATGGCCGCGCGCTATCGGTTGATCGGTTAGGGCTGCAAGCCGTCCATGACGGCGCGGGCCAGGCGGCAGGCCTCGTCGCCGACCTTGACGCCTTCGCGCTGGGCCACACGGACGTCGGTGCGGCCCGGACGGATGCGGATGGCGGCGTCATAGGTCAGGCCGAACCAGAAGCCTTCCTTGGCCCCATCCGCCCGGAAGGGCGCCGCGCCGCGCACCGTAAAGCCCGCCGCCGACAGCGCCGCCGCCGCCGTTTCCGGCGCGACCTGACGCGGAACCGAGACCAGATCGGGACAGGCGATGGACGCCCCGCCCTGCCCGCCGCGCATGGTCAGGACCGCGCGTGAAAAGGCGGGCGCCTCGGCGGCGTCGGTCGTCACATCATTGTCGGCTGGAACCGCAAAGCGACCTTCCTGAACTAGAAACAAGGCCACGGTCGCGCCCGCCACGACCAGGGACACGACCGCGTAGAGTCCGCGCCGGCGCACGTCCTTGAACGCCATCAGCACCGCGACCAAGGCCGCCGCCAATCCCGCAAAGGCCAGAATGCGCCCAATCCTGAGCGTCAGAACCTCCAGCCCGAAGCCGGCGCTCCACAGGCCGAACCGGGTCCCGAAGACGGCGACCAGCACCAGCAGGGGCGCCAAACACGCCGCCAAGGTCAGCCAACGCAGCCGGATCTCCGCCGCGCGCGCCTGGGTCCGGGTCGGTTCAGCCATGCGGCCCTCCTGAAAGATCAGCCTGCGGTCGGCAGACGGTAATCCTTCATCTGCTCGCGCAGCAGCTTCTTGTCGATCTTGCCCGTGGCGCCCAGGGGAATATCGGCCAGGAAGACCACGTCGTCGGGCATCCACCACTTGGCGATCTTGCCGACCAGGAAGTCGAGGTGTTCCTGCTTGTCCTCGGTCTCGCCGTCCTTGAGCTTGATCAGCAGGACCGGACGCTCGTCCCATTTCGGATGGGCCGCGCCGATGACGGCGGCCAGAGCGACCTTCGGGTGACCGACGGCCAGGTTCTCGATCTCGATGGAGCTGATCCATTCGCCGCCGGACTTGATGACGTCCTTGGCGCGGTCGGTGATCTGCATGAAGCCATGATCGTCGATGGTCGAGACATCGCCGGTGTCGAAGAAGCCCTCGTTGTCCAGAATCTCGCCGCCCTCGTCGCGGAAGTAGGCGCGGGCGATGGTCGGGCCCTTGATCATCAGGCGGCCATAGGTCGAGCCGTCATGCGGCATTTCCTGTCCGGCGTAGTTCTTCAGCTTCAGCTCGACGCCCAGCGGCGGCGTGCCCTGCTTGACCCGCCACTTCAGCTGTTCCTCGAACGGCAGGGCGGCCAGCTCCGGCGTCATGTTGGACAGGGTGCCGATGGGCGAGGTCTCGGTCATGCCCCAGCCCTGCAGCACCTCGACGCCGAACTCGTCGTGGAAGGCGCGGATCATGCTTTCCGGCACGGCGGCGCCGCCGATCAACACGCGCTTGACCGTCGAGAGCTTCAGATTGTTCTCGCGCAGGTGGTTCAGCAGCCCCTGCCAGACGGTCGGCACGGCGGCCGAGAAGGTGACGCCCTCGGTCTCCAGCAGTTCATAGATGGCCGGGCCGTCCATGCGCGCGCCCGGCATGACCAGCTTCGACCCCGCCGCCGGCCCGCCGAAGGCTATGCCCCAGGCATTGGCGTGGAACATGGGCACGACCGGCAGGATCACTTCCTTCGGCGTGGCGCCCAGGACCGTCGATTGCAGGCCCAGCAGGGTGTGGATGAAGTTCGAGCGGTGCGAATAGAGCACCCCCTTGGGGTTCCCCGTCGTCCCTGAGGTGTAGCACAGGCCACAGGCGGTCTGTTCGTCGAAACCGCCCCATTCGATGTCTTCCGACGACTGCTCCAGCACGGTCTCATAGCAGTCGACCACCGGCAACTTGGTCTGCGGCATGTGGTCAGGATCGGTCATGATCACCACCCGCTCGACCGACGGACAGTGCGGCAGGATGGCGTCCAGCAACGGCACGAAGGTCAGGTCGACGAAGATGATCCGGTCGCCAGCGTGGTTGATGATATAGACCAACTGCTCGGGGAAGAGGCGCGGGTTCAGGGTGTGGCACACGGCCCCTATGCCCATGATGCCGTACCAGGTTTCGATGTGGTCGCCGGTGTTCCACGCCAGGGTGGCGATGCGGTCGCCCGGCTGCACGCCCCAGGCCTTCAGCGCGTTGGACACCCGCTTGGCCCGACCGTGGATGGCCCCATAGGTGGTGCGCTCGATCGGCCCCTCGACCGAGCGGGTCACGACCTCGCGGTTCGGGTGCCAATTCTTGGCGTGGTCGAGAATCTTATCGACCGTCAGCGGCCAGTCCTGCATCAAACCCAGCATCGCATTCCCTCGTGTTGCGCCCTCTGTGTGTGGCGCTTTGCAGCGACGCTATCTAGGTGAACGGCGATAAGCAACGGCGCCGTTAGGGAAACAAATGCGCTCCATTCTGTCGCATCCACAGCCCCCGCGCCGTGCAACATGGTCAAGGCCTGCTGCCGGGCCTAGAAGGCCGCCCAGACGCACGGAGACTGCCCATGACCATCCTGATCGCCATCACCGGAGGCTCCGGCTCCGGCAAGAGCACCCTGGCCGAGGCCCTGGTCGCCGCCCTGCCCGCCGGCGTCGCCGTTCTGATGCGCGAGGATTCCTACTATCTGGACGCCGCCAGCGTGCCGGGATTCGACGCCGACACCCACGACTTCGACGACGTAGCGGCCCGCGACCACGATCTGCTGGTCGAGCACCTGTCCGAACTGAAGGCCGGCCGCCCCGTCGTCGCGCCTCTATACTCCTTCATTCACCACGGCCGCGATCCGGGCGGCGAGCCGATCCCGGCCGCCGAGGTGGTAGTGGTCGAAGGGGCCCATGTCCTGTGCACTCCGGCCCTGACCGCCCTGTTCGACCTCAAGGTCTTCGTCGACACCCCGGCCGACATCCGCTTCATCCGGCGTCTGCTGCGGGATCAGACAGAACGCGGGCGCACCGCGGAATCCGTCATCCATCAGTATCTGCTGACTGTCCGCCCCGGACATGAGCGCTGGACCGAACCCTCGCGCACCCACGCCGACTTCATTGTCGCCGACGCCACGGCGGCGGTCAGGCTGGAAGATCCCCAGGCGGTCGTTCGTCTGGCTGCGCCGGTCCTGGCCCATCCGCTTCTAGCGACTTGGCATCGCTAGTTGATTTGTATTCGCAAAACCATGTTACATGTTGCAATCAAGGCATTTTAAAGGCACGTTATCCATACTCTTTCCGGGTATGTACTGATGACCGCACTGGTCCACGATCTCGACGACCCTCGACGCACCGCCATTGTGCGACAGGCGCGATTACACTTTATCAGCGAGGGCTACGCTGGCACGCGCATGGAGCCTATCGCGCGCGAAGCGGGAGTTTCGACCGCAACACTCTACGCCTTCTTCGACAGCAAGGCGGTCCTGTTTGAAGCGGTCATCGACAATGCTTCCGAAGACTTCGCCCGACATATGGCGGCGGTGCATACGACGTCGGGCACGCCCCGAGAGCGCCTGACCGAATTCATCGGCGGCTATGCCGAGTTCATGAGCAACAGCTTTGTCCGGTCGGTCTTTCGACTGGTCTTGGCCGAGCGTCCCCGCTTCGAGGCGATCGCCATGCGCTTCTTCGAACGCGGTCGCACCGACTTCGGCGCCGTCCTGATCGGCATGCTGGTCGAGATGACTGCAACTGGTCAGATGAAGGTGGACAAACCGTCCTGGGCCGCCGGCCAGCTGATGGGCATGATCGAGCACCCGGTCTTCTTCGTGCCCCTGGTGACCGGCGACGACGTCGTGGCCGAGCGAACGCCCCGCGCCATCGCCGAAGATGCGGTCGAAACCTTCCTGGCCCGCTACGCCGTCTAGCGCCCCCGCCTAAGGCCAGAGGCGCGTCCGCAGCCAGGCGTCGCCGTGGCGATCAAAGCGCAGTCGATCATGCAGACGGAAGGCGCGATCGCGCCAGAACTCGACCTGTTGCGGCACGACCCGCCAACCGCTCCAGTGATCGGGACGCGGCACGTCCTGCCCGTCGAAACCCGCCGTCCGCTCGGCCACGCGCGCCTCCAGCGCAGCGCGGCTTTCCAGCGGTCGCGACTGATCCGAGGCCCAGGCGCCGATACGGCTTTCGCGCGCCCGGCTGGCGAAATAGGCGTCGGCCTCGGCGGCGCTGACGGGCTCGACGGTCCCGCGCACACGCACCTGACGACGCAGGCTTTTCCAGTGGAACACCAGGGCCGCCGCCGGATGGGCCCAAAGCTGCTCGCCCTTGGCGCTTTCCTGATTGGAGAAGAAGGTGAAGCCGCGCGCGTCCACATCTTTCAGCAGGACAATGCGCGCGTCCGGCGCCCCCTCGGCGTCCAGCGTCGCCAGGGTCATGGCGTTGGCGTCGTTCGGCTCGGCCGCCTTGGCCGCCTCCAGCCACTCGGCGAACAGGCCGAAAGGCTCCGCCCGCTCAAACATGGTCTCGTCCGCATTGGCCGCCAGTTGCGCGGCGTAGTCCTGAGCGGACGGACTGGGCGGGATCAAGGCCTGGGTCATGACTGGATTCTCTACACCCGCATTTCCCCTACGTCATCAGCTGTGGACTAGGGCGCGTCAGCAAGCTTCACCATAAAGCTGAAATTTTGCTTTCCGTCGACAAGGTTAACTCGGCCTTGACCATATTGAATCGAGGCTGCCGTCCATGCGCGCGGACATCCTCACCTTCGATAACGCCCGATCTCTGCTCGGCCTGACGGGTCCTGTCGGCGCCGACTCCCTGACCACAGCCTTCCGCGCTGCGGTCAAGGCCGCCCGCCCCGACGCGCCCGGCGGCGACGCTGACAGGTTTCGCCGCGTCATCGCCGCCTATCGCCTGCTGCAGGCCCAGAC
>JALAGW010000265.1 GCA_022712235.1 Brevundimonas sp.
AACATCGAAGGCACCTATTCGCGCGCCAACAAGCGCGACCCACGCCGCGACGAATGGGAATTCAAGACGGGAGGACTGTCGGGCTCCTACGACCTGAGCGACGATCTCTACATCTTCCGTCCCGAAGCGGCCGCCTATGACGCCTCCAGCTACGAGGCGGACAGCGTCAGCTATGAAAGCCGCGAGGCGGTCGAGGATCTGTATCAGGCGCGCATTGACTATCGCATGCCGCTCAACTTCGGCGACGGCTCCTCGATCAAGGTCGGGGCCAAATACATCAATCGCAAGAAGACCAACGACGCCAACGCCGTCACCTATGACTACGAGGGCGACAGCCTGACTCTGGATCAGGTCGCGGGGCGCCCGATCGACAGCATCTATGAGGGCCGCTACCCGTTCGGGCCGACCGTCAGCCAGGATCTGGCCGACGCCTACTTCGCCGCCAATCGCGCTGATTTCGAGATCGACGACGAGGCCACCATCGGCGACAGCCTGGCCGCCGACTACGACATCAGCGAAACCATCACCGCCGCCTACGCCATGGCGACGCTGAAGTTTGATCGCTGGACCTTCATCCCCGGCGTTCGCGTCGAGCACACCCAGGGCGAGTTCGCCGCCAAGAGCATCACCGACACCTCCACACTGGACCAGGGCTTCGACGTTTTCGGCAAGCGCGAATACACTGACTGGTTCCCCGGCCTGAACGTGCGCTACGACGCCTCGGACAGCCTGGTTCTGCGCGGCGCGATCACCACGGCCATCGGACGTCCCAACTACGAGGACCTCGCCCCCTATGTGATCGTCAACACCGGCGACGAGGAAGTGGCGGTGGGCAACCCCGACCTGCAACCTCTGGAATCGGTCAACTTCGACGTGGCGGCGGAATATTACCTGGGCCGCTCGGGCGTCCTCTCGGTTTCGGTCTTCCGCAAGCAGATCGAGAACCCGATCTTCTTCTCGACCCAGAACCTTACCGACGTGACCTATGCCGGCATCTTCCTGCCGGACGCCGAGGTCACTACGCCGGTCAACGCCGACAAGGCCGAGGTCAACGGCATTGAGTTCAACATCCAGTCCGAACTCGACTTCCTGCCGATCAAGGGCTTCAGCGGCGGCGTAAACCTGACCCTGGTGGACTCCAAGGCCAGCGGCGTTCCCGGCCGCGACGACGAGGTGCCCCTGCTGACCCAGTCGGACAAGGTGGCTTCGGCCCAGCTCAGCTACGAGCGCGGCGGCTTCTCGGGACGCGTGGCCTACACCTATCGGTCGGCCTATCTCGACACGGTCGGCAGCGAGGCGTCGGAAGACCTCTACGTCGATGACTTCAACCAGTGGGACGCCCGCGTGGCCTACAAGATCAACGCCCGGGCCTCGGTCTCTCTGGAAGCCTCAAATCTGAACGACGAGCCGCAACGCTTCTACGTCGGGAATCGCAGCCGCATCGCCGAAAACGAGCGCTACGGCTACTCACTGCGCGCCGGCGTTCAACTGACCTTCTAGGACCGCTCTAGCATCTCCTGAGCGACAACTCGCGGCGGTCCCTTCCGGGGCCGCCGCTTCTTTTTTGAGGGCCTGCCATGACGCTTCGCTTCCCTGCCCTGTCCGGCGCAGCCTCGCTAGCCATCGCGCTAAGCGCCTGCTCCACAACCCCGCCGGCGATCACCAAGGCTGCGCCGACAGTCCCGGAACCCCGCCTGGAACGGGTCGTCATGCTGATGCGCCATGGCGTGCGCCCGCCGACCAAGCCCATGGTGACGCCGCCCGGCGTTGCAGCCCAGGCCTGGCCCGCGTGGTCTGTCGCATGGGGTGAACTGACGCCTCATGGCTATCACGCGGTGCGGCTTTTGGGGGCATGGGACCGGCGTCACTGGGCCGATCAAGGCCTGCTCTCCGCCGAGGGGTGCCCCGCCGCCGGTCAGGTGCATCTGGCCGCCAGTTCCAAGTCGCGCACCCAGGCCACGGCCCGCGCCCTGGCCGAAGGCCTGGCGCCCGGCTGCCCGCTGGAGGTCGAGTTCCCGGCCACGCCCGCCGACGACGCCGAGTTCCATCCGCTGGACGCCGGCGCCGTGCCGATCGACCCCGATCTGGCTCTGGCCGCGCAGATAGCCTTGACCCCGACAGGCGGGCTGCAGGCGGAAATGGCGCGACAGGCGACGCTGCTGAAACGGCTTAGCGCGGTTTTGGGCTGTTGCACGGTCGAGTCCTGCGCCGAACAGACCTTGCCCGCCGGATGCGACCTGTCTCAATGGCCGCAAACCCTGACCCGCATCGAGGAAGACCGCGCCGATCTGGCCCCGCCTCTAGGTCTGGCCTCGACCGTGGCCCAGACCTTCCTGCTGGAATATCTGGAGGGCAAGCCGATGGATGAGGTCGGATGGGGCCGGGTCAGCCGCGACGACATCGAGGCCTTCCTCAGCTTCCACACGCTGAAATTCTACTACGAGGGCCGCGCGCCCTATGTCGCCGCCCGAGCGGCCTCGCCTCTGGCGCGCCGGATGTTGACCGCGTTGGAAAGCGGGCCTGCCCTGACGGTTCTGGCCGGACACGACACCAATATCGCCGACCTCGGCGGGATGCTGGACCTGCACTGGCAGGTTCCCGGCTACCCGGCCGACAACCCGCCGCCCGGCGGCGCGGTCGGTTTCGAACTGTGGCGTGATGGGGCGGGCCAGGGCACGGTCCGCGCCTTCTACCGCGCCCAGACCATGGATCAGGTGCGCGACCTGCGCCCCATGATCGGGGCCGAGCAGGCGGCCTTTGAATATATCGCCATCCCCGGTTGCGCCGCGCCCTGCCGACTTGAGGACTTCGACCGTCTGGTGCGCTCGCGGCTGGTCGCCTCGCGCCCATGAAAAAGCCCGACCGGCAGGTGACCGGTCGGGCCTGAACTCAGGCGCCTCAGGCTGGCTTCACGCCAGCCTGACCACCTCGCCCGTCTGAACCGACTTCGCGGCCGCCTCGGCCAGGGCGAGCGCCGCCACGCCGTCGGCGTATCCGACCGAAGGCGCCGCCCCGTCCAGAATGTCGGCGAAATGCTCCATCTCGCGGCGGTAGGCCTCGGCGTAGCGGTCGAGGAAGAAGTTCTGGAACCGGTCCGCCGAAGCGCCCGCCTCGCTCCAGATCTGGACCGTGGACTCCAGCACATTGTCGGCCCGAATCATGCCGCCCGAGGCGAAGGCCTCGATCCGCTGGTCATAGCCAAAGCCCGAGCGGCGGCTGTTGGAGATGACGCACAGTCGGCCCGACGCCGTTTTCAGCACCGTCCGCGCCGTGTCCACATCGCCCAGCTTGCCGATCTCGGGATCGACCAGACAACTGCCGAAGGCGAAGACCTCGACGACCTCCTCGCCCAGAATCCAGCGCGCCATGTCGAAGTCGTGGATGGCCATGTCCTTGAACAGGCCGCCCGACACAGCGACATAGGAGGGCGGCGGCGGCGACGGGTCGTTGGAGGTGATCTGCAGGCTTTCCAGCACCCCGATCCCGCCATCGTCCAACCGCGCCTTCACCGCCTGGAAATTGGGGTCGAAGCGCCGGTTGAAGGCCAGCAGCATCCGCGCGTCCTTCAGGTCGGCGGCGGCGCCGCGCGCCCGCTCCAGGTCCTGATCGATCGGCTTCTCGCAGAAGATAGCCTTGCCGGCACGGGCGGCGCGCACGCTGTAGTCCAGATGAGTGTCGGTCGAGCTGGCGATGATGACCCCGGCGATGGAGGGATCATTCAGCGCCTCGTCCAGCGACAGGACCGGAACCGACCATTCGCCAGCCAGGGCCTCGGCGGCGACGGCGACCGGATCAACCACCCCGGCCAGGGTGATCCGGCCGTTCAGCGCGGCGTTGCGACCATGAATACGGCCGATACGGCCGGCGCCGATCAGGGCGACCTTGTGCATGAAATCCACTCCCTCAGAATATGACTGGACGACCCGTCCGCACGGACAGGTCGCAAGCTTCGGCCAGGGCTAGGGCCTGAAGCCCCGCCTCATAGCCCACGGCGGGTTCGCTCATCCCGTGAACCACCTCGGCGAAATGGTCCATCTCGGCCCGATAGGCGCCGACATAGCGTTGCAGGAACCCTGGCAGGATCGGCGTCCCCGTCAGACCGGCCTCGGTCGCGATCTGGACCGTATCGCCCGCGACATTGCCGGCGGCGACCATGCCACGTGAGCCAAAAGCCTCGATCCGCTGGTCATAGCCATAGCCGCTGCGTCTTGTGTTGGAGATGACACACAGCCGCCCTGACGCCGTCTTGAGCAGGGTGCGGGCGGTATCCACGTCGCCCTGCCGCCCGATCTCGGGATCGACGAGGCAGGAGGCCGTGGCGAAGACCTCCACGATCGGCTCGTCCAGCAGCCAGCGCGCCAGGTCCAGATCGTGAATGGTGAAGTCCTTGAACAGGCCGCCGCTGGTCGGAATGAAGCCCGGCGGGGGCGCGGCGGGATCATGATTGGTCAGATGCAGGCTCTCCAGCCGCCCGACGGCGCCCGCCTCCACCCGCGCCTTCAAAGCCACGAAATTCGGATCGAAACGGCGATTGAAGGCCAGCATCAGCCGGGCATCCTCCAATGCGGATCCTGCAGCCCGAACCTTCTCCAGATCGAGGTCCAGCGGCTTCTCGCAGAAGACCGCCTTGCCCGACGCGACCGCCGCCAGAACATGATCCAGATGCTGATCGGTCGAACTGCACACCAGCACCCCGCCGATGGACGGGTCAGCCAGCACCTGTTCCAGCGTGGCGACCTCGGCCCCGAATCTGTCGGCCAGACGTCGGGCGTTCTCGCCGTGTCGGTCCACGACATACTTCAGCATCAGCCCCGGATGGCGGGCGGCGTTCGGCCCATGGATCGAACCCATGCGCCCGGCCCCGATCAGGGCCACGTCGACGGCCGTCTGGAATGTCCGCTCCACGTCACCCTCCCGCGCGGTTCGAGGCCCGAAACATCATAGAATATTCGTTCTGTCTATCCATGAAATGGAATTTTCAAGGAGCGACGTTTCATTCCATTGAGAGCGAAGGCGGCGAGCGCTAGATTGCCGCCAAACAACCTCGACGGGACTGCGATGACCGACACCCCTACGCCGCCCGCCACAGCCGAAGAACTGCGCGCCGCGATCCTCGAGCGATACGAATCGCTGAGCAAGCGCTTGCAGCAGATCGCCCGCTATGTGTTGGACGAACCCAATGCGGTGGCCCTGGAGACTCTGGCGGTGCTGGCGGATCGCAGCGGGGTCCAGCCCTCGGCCATCGTCCGCTTCGCCAAGACCTTCGGCTATGACGGCGCCACCCAGATGCAGCGCCTGTTCCGCGACGGTCTGCTGTCGGGGGCCGCGGCCCTGGGCTACAGCGAGCGGGTCCGCCAGTTCTCGGAGACCGTGGACGGCAGCGCCGTCGGCGATCCCGCTCAGGTCCTGGCCGAGTTCATTGAGGGCAATACCCTGGCCCTTCAAAATCTGTCCGAGATCGTCTCGGCCAAGGACATGGCCGCCGCCGTGGCCATGATCGACAAGGCCGACACTGTCTATGTGGCGGGCTTCCGCCGCTCCTTCCCGGTCGCAGCCTATATCGCCTACTCCCTGCATCAGGTGGACAAGAAGACCCTGTTCATCGACAGCGTCGGCGGCATGACCCGCCAACAGGTCCACGCGATTTCCGACCGCGACCTGCTGATCGCCGTAAGCTACCACCCCTATGCCGAAGAGGCGGTCGAGTTGATCGAGGACGCCGCCGATCGCGGCGCCGCCGTCCTTTCGATCAGCGACAGCCTGGTAAGCCCGGTGGCCAAGCCCGCCGATCTGGTCTTGCAGGTGCGCGAGGCCGAGATTCGCAAGTTCCGCTCCCTGTCCGCCTCCATGTGCCTAGCCCAGGCCCTGGTGATTTCCTACGCCTTCGCCGCCTCGCAGACCGAGAAACGCCCGTCCGCCCTGCGTCCGTCGCGAAACCGCGCGACGGAATGAAACATCTGTTGCGAACGTTCCATCGCTAGAATATACGTTACATATCGACCGCACGGGGCGGGCGAGTGTTGCATGGCGAAAGACGGTCCCGAATGGCGGCTACCCCTCCTCGGCTTGATCTGATCACGGTGGGACGGTCTTGCGTGGACCTGTACGGCCAGCAGATCGGCGGACGACTAGAGGACATGACATCCTTCGCCAAATACATTGGCGGCAGCCCCACCAACACCGCCGTCGGCGGGTCGCGACTGGGCCTGAACACCGGCCTTCTGACCCGTGTCGGCGCCGATCACTTCGGCCGCTTCATCCGTGAACAACTGGCCGCGAAGGGGTCGCCGTCGACGGCGTGATCGAGGACAAGGAACGGCTGACGGCCCTGGTTTTCCTCGGCATCCGCGATCCGGACACCTTCCCCCTGATCTTCTATCGCGAGAACTGCGCCGACATGGCGCTGGACGCCGAAGACGTGGAGGCCGCCTTCATCCAGTCGGCCGCCGCCGTGCTGATCAACGGCACCCACCTGTCGCAACCGGCGGTGTTCGACGCCTCGATCCGCGCCTGCGAACTGGTCAAGGCGGCGGGCGGCCGGGTGGTGTTCGATATCGACTACCGCCCCGTCCTGTGGGGTCTGACCGGCAAGGATATGGGCGAGAACCGCTTCGTCGCCGACGCCGCCGTCACCGCCCGTCTGCAACAGGTTCTGCCCCTGTGCGACCTGATCGTCGGCACCGAAGAAGAAATCCACATCCTCGGCGGTTCAACCGACACCCTGACCGCCCTGCGCGCCATCCGCCAGCGCAGCCCGGCCCTGTTGGTGTGCAAGCGCGGCCCCGACGGCTGCTCCGCCTTCCCCGACGCCATTCCCGCACGCCTGGACGATGGGATCGTCGGGCGAGGCTTCCGGGTCGAGGTCTATAATGTCCTGGGCGCCGGCGACGCCTTCATGGCCGGCTTCCTGCGCGGCTGGCTGCGGGACGCGCCGCTTGAGACCTGCTGCGAATACGGCAACGCCTGCGGCGCCATCGTCGTCTCGCGCCACGGCTGCGCCCCCGCCATGCCGACCTGGGAGGAGCTGCAGCTTTTCCTCAGCGGCGTGGAACGTCCGTTCCGCCTGCGCGAGGACGCCGAGCTGGAACACATCCACTGGGTCACCACCCGCGCCGCGGTTCCCGAGGAACTGACGGTTCTGGCCATGGACCACCGCAGTCAGTTCGAGGACCTGTGCCGCCAGGTCGGCGCCGATCCCGAACGCATTCCCGCCTTCAAGGCCCTGGCGCTCAAGGCCGTGGACCGGCTGGCGCAGGGCGACCCGCGCTTCGGCGTCCTGCTGGATGGACGCTTCGGCATGCGCGGTCTGGAGGCGGCCGCGGACCATCCCTACTGGATCGGTCGCCCCATCGAACTGCCCGGCTCGCGCCCGCTCGAGTTTGAAAGCTCGGCTGACGTGGCCACGGAACTGGCGACCTGGCCGACCAACCACGTGGTCAAATGCCTGGCCTTCTATCACCCCAACGACACCGCCGAGATGCGCGAGCGTCAGGAACGCCAGTTGTTGCGACTGCAGGACGCCTGCCGTAAGACCGGCCATGAACTGCTGGTCGAGATCATCGCCTCAGGCGTCGGCGACATCGACGCCCACACCATAGCCCGCACCATCCAGCGCCTCTACGACCTGGGCATGAAGCCCGACTGGTGGAAGCTGGAACCGACCGAGGACCCTGCAGCATGGGCCAATGTCGAGACGACGATCCGCGCCAATGATCCCCACTGCCGGGGGGTGCTGCTGCTCGGTCTTTCGGCGCCGCAGGAGGCGCTGATCGCCTCGTTCGACGCTGCCGCCGCCGCCCCGATCATCAAGGGTTTCGCCGTGGGTCGCACCATCTTCGCCGAGGCCGCCGAGCAATGGCTGACCGGTCGAATGGATGACGAGGCCGCGATCGCCGACCTGTCGGGCCGGTTCGCAGTTCTGGTCGACGCCTGGCGCGCCGCGCGGCAACGTGTCGCCCGCCCCCCCGCCTTGCAGGCAGCCGTCTGACCGTGACCACGATTCGCCTGACCGCCGCCCAGGCCGCCGTTCGCTGGCTGGCTGCGCAACACGTCGTCGTCGACGGCGCCGAGGTTCCCTATTTCGCCGGCTGCTGGGCCATTTTCGGCCACGGCAATGTCGCCGGTCTGGGCGAGGCCCTGTACGCGCACCGCGACGTCTTGCCGCCCTGGCGCGCCCACAACGAACAGGGCATGGCCCACGCCGCCATCGCCTACGCCAAGCAGATGCGGCGCCAGCGGGCGATGATCTGCACCACCTCCATCGGCCCCGGCGCGACCAATATGGTCACAGCCGCCGCCCTGGCCCATGTGAACCGGCTGCCGGTGCTGTTCCTGCCCGGCGACGTCTATGCCAGCCGCCGCCCTGATCCGGTGCTGCAACAGGTCGAGGCCTTTGGCGACGGCACAGTGTCCGCCAACGATTGTTTCCGGCCTGTGTCGCGCTATTTCGACCAGATTACCCGGCCCGAACAGATCATGGACGCCCTGCCCAAGGCGCTAGCGACCCTGCTGGACCCCGCCGCCTGCGGCCCGGCGACCGTGGCCTTCTGTCAGGATGTCCAGGCCGAGGCCTTCGACTATCCCGCCGCCTTCTTCGCACGCCGCCTTTGGCGCGAGCGCCGCACCCCTGCCGACGCGGGGGAGATCGCGGCCCTGATCGAAGCCATCAAGGCGGCGAAACGCCCGCTGATCGTGGCCGGCGGCGGCGTCCTCTACAGCCGGGCCGAGCAGGCGTTGGCGCGACTTTCCGAGGCCGTCGGCCTCCCCGTTGCCGAAACCCAGGCGGGCAAGGGTTCCCTCGCCTGGACTCACCCGAGCACGCTGGGAGCCGTGGGCGTGCCCGGGTCGAGTTCGGCCAATGCGGCGGCCTCGGAATCGGACCTCGTCATCGGCATAGGCACAAGGCTGGCCGACTTCACCACCGGCTCGCGCAGCCTGTTCCCTGACCAACGCCTGTTCCAGGTCAATCTCCAGCCCTTCGACGCGCACAAGCACGGCGCCGAGCCGGTCGTCGGCGACGCCCGCGTGGTTATCGAGAGCCTGATCGAGGCTCTGTCCGGCTGGCGTGCGCCCAACGCCGACCACCATCAAACAGCCGTCGCCGAATGGAACCTCGCGGTCGAGGGCGCTACGGCTTCGCCGCCCGACACCGCCCTGCCCAGCGACGCCCAGGTCATCGGCGCCGTGCAGCGCGCTGTGGGCGAGGACGCGGTCGTGGTCTGCGCCGCCGGTGGTCTGCCCGGCGAACTGCACAAGCTGTGGCGCACAGCGCGCCCCGGCGGTTACCACCTGGAATACGGCTTCTCG
>JALAGW010000266.1 GCA_022712235.1 Brevundimonas sp.
ATCACCACCATCGACGTGGGCAATCCGGCGACCAATATCATCCCGGCCGAGGCGAAGGCGCGGCTGAACATCCGCTTCAACCCGACCCATACCGGCGACGGCCTGATCGACTGGCTGAACCGTGAGGCGGGTCTGGTCCAGGCCGAGACCGGTCTGCGGATCGAGCTGGACCACATGTGCTCGGGCGAGGCCTTCCTGACCGAGCCCGGCGTCTTCGTCAGCGCGGTGCAGGACGCGGTGGAGGCGACGCTCGGGCGACGCCCCGAAGCCTCGACCACCGGCGGCACCTCCGACGCCCGCTTCATCCGCTCGCTCTGCCCGGTGCTGGAGCTGGGTCTGGTCGGCCAAACCATGCACCAGATCGACGAGCGCGTGCCCGAGGCCGAGCTGCGCGCCCTGACCGACGCCTATCAGGCGGTCATCACGACCGTGTTCCAGCGGCTGGAGACATAATTCGACGGGCCATGTCACAGGCGGGCGGCCTGCCTCGTCATGGAGGCGACGCGCAATCAGGCGCTGAGGAGAGATGACATGACCCCGCGTATCGCCAGCCCCTTCAAGGCCGCCCCCGACGCCTATCAGGCCATGATGAAGCTGGAGCAGACCATCGGCGCCTGCGGCCTGGAGCACAGCCTGCTGGAGCTGCTGAAGACCCGCGTTTCGCAGATCAACGGCTGCGCCTTCTGCCTGCACATGCACACGGCCGACGCCCGCAAGGCTGGCGAGAGCGAGGTGCGGCTGCACCTGCTTGCCGCCTGGCGCGAGTCCTCGCTCTATACCCCGCGCGAGCGCGCCGGCCTGACCTGGGCCGAGAGCCTGACCCGCATCGAACAGACCCAGGCCCCGGACGCCGACTATGAGGCGCTGAAGGCCGAATTCAGCGAGGCCGAGCAGGTGAACCTGACCTTCGCCATCGGGGCGATCAATGTGTGGAACCGTCTGGCGGTCGGCTTCCGCCTGGCCCATCCGGCGGAACCGGCGCGTGTCGCGGCCTGACCCCGCCACCGACGTCTTCGAGGCGCACCGGCCCCGGCTGGCGCGCCTCGCCTACCGCATGCTGGGCTCACTGGCTGAAGCCGAGGACGTGGTGCAGGAGGCCTGGCTCCGATGGAGCCGGGTCGATCCCGCCGAGATTCGCGAACCCGCCGCCTGGCTGACCCGCACCACGACCCGGCTGGCGCTCGACCAGTTGAAGTCCGCCCGCGCGCGGCGCGAAACCTATGTGGGGTCATGGCTGCCCGAGCCCCTGATCACCGGCCCGGAGACGGACGCCGAGATCTTCGCCGATGACCTGACCCTGTCGCTGATGACGGCGATGGAGCGTCTGTCGCCGCTGGAACGCGCCGCCTTCCTGCTGCACGACGTCTTCGAGGTCGGTTTCGACCAGGTGGCGGCGACGCTGGACCGCGATCCCGCCTCGGTGCGCCAACTGGCCAGCCGCGCCCGTCGCCATGTGCAGGACGCCCGCCCGCGCTACGCCGTCGAGCCCGAGGAGGGCGAACGGATCGCCCGCGCCTTCTTCGACGCCTCGCGGTCCGGCGACGTGGCGGCGCTTGGCGCCCTGCTGGCCGAGGGCGCGACGCTGAGGGCCGACGGCGGCGGCAAGGTCATCGCTTTCCACAACCCGATCCGCGGCGCCCAGAAGCTGCTGCGTCTGTTCGCCGGTCTGAACCGCAAATACGGCGCCGAGGCCTATGAGATGATCCGGCCCATGTGGATCGACGGTCTGCCCGGCTATGTCAGCCTGGAGCGCGGTCGGGTGCTGCAGACCACCGCCCTGGCCATCGAGGACGGCCGCATCGTCGACATCTTCATCACCCGCAACCCGGACAAGCTGGCGCGCGTCGCCGCCCTGCTGAACCTGCCCGGCCGCGACACGGCGAACTAGGCCTCGCCCGCCGCCTCCAGACGGGCGATGCGGCGGTCCATGTCGGCGACCTGGTCCTTCAGACGCTGCTTTTCCGAAGCCATGTCGACGGGCGTGCCGTCCTCATAGGTCAGCTGCGCGCCCTTCTCGATCAGGTCCAGACGATAGAGGGCGGTGACGCGGGTGGCCTTGAACCGCTCCAGCTCGCTGTCCTTGTCGAGGGCCATCAGAGCGCCGCCACGACGATGATCTCCACCAGGTATTCGGGCGAGGCCAGCTTGCCTTCGCTGGTGGCGCGGGCAGGCGGATTGGCCTTGTCGACCCAGGCGTCCCAGACCGCGTTCATGGCCTCGAAATCGGCGATGTCGGCCAGCCAGATGGTGGCCATCAGGATCTTCGACTTGTCGGTGCCGGCCTGGGCCAGCAGGGCGTCGATCTCGGCCAGGGTCGTCTTGGTCTGGGCCGTGACGTCGTCGCCCGGCTCACCGACCTGACCGGCCAGATAGACGGTGGCGCCATGGATGACGGCCTCGCTCATGCGGGCGCCGGGCTGGATGCGGGTGATCATGGGGAGGCCTCCTGAAATCGGACCTCCGGCTTACCCCAGCAACATGTCCATCACCAGCAGGGCGGCGACGAAGACCGCTGCGAAAGCAATGCAGAAGAAGACCCCGTCGCGCAGACGACTGCGCGCGGGACGGGCCGGAGCGGCGGACGGCAGGTTGATCGGCAAGCGTGACATCGTCGAACCCTCGTCAGGAGCCGAGAGGATGCGCCTCCATGCTTACCCCTTGATAAACAGAATTAATCAGTTTTCAGCGCGTTCCAGGAAGCGCAGGGCGCTGAAGACATGGGCCTTTACGCCCAGCGGCAGAATCTTCTCGTTGACGTCGAACTGGGGCGAGTGGTTGGGCGCCGCCGTCGCAGGATCGACGCCGTCGGGACTGCCGCCCAGGTGATAGAAGACGCCAGGCACCACGCGCTGGAAATAGCTGAAGTCCTCGGCCACCGTGGTCGGCGGCGTGGCCGGATTGACCTGGCCCGCGCCCGCCGCCTCTTCCAGCACCGGCGCCAGCCAGGCCGACAGGGCGGGGTCGTTGAACACCAGGGCGGCGTTCTGCTTCACGGCGAAGTCCGCGGTAGCGCCATGGGCCTCGGCCACATGGTTGATGGCGGCCTCGGCGCGGGCCACCAGGGCGTCGCGCTGGGCCACGTCGAAGGTGCGCAGGGTGCCGCTGAGGCGCGCCTCATCCGGGATGATGTTGTAACGGACGCCCGCGTCCATCGTGGCGATGGTGAAGACGGTCGGCGTCGTGGTCGGGTCGATGGTGCGCGCCGTCAGGGTGTTGACCGTCTGCACCACATTGGCGGCGGCGGCGATCACATCGACGCCCTTCCACGGCCAGGCCCCGTGCGTCTGCTTGCCGTGCAGGACAATGTCGACCCGGTCCGAGGCCGCCATGAAGCCCTGCGGCCGGTAGAAAACGGTTCCCGGCGCCCCCGGCACGACGTGCAGGCCGAAGATGGCCTCGGGCGCCGGGTCCTTCAGCGCGCCCTCCTCGATCATCAGGGCCGCGCCGCCCAGGCGCTCGCCCGGAGGCGCGCCTTCCTCGGCGGGCTGGAAGATGAAGACAATGGTCCCGCTAATCTGCTCCTTCATGCCCGCCAGCACCTCGGCCGCGCCCATCAGCATGGCGACGTGGGCGTCGTGGCCGCAGGCGTGGGCCACGGGCACCGTTTCGCCCATATAGGTTCCGGTCGCGCTCGAGGCGAAGGCCAGCCCCGTCGCCTCCTTGACCGGCAAGGCGTCCATGTCGGCGCGCAGGGCCACAGTGCGGCCGGGGCGGGCGCCGCGCAGCACCCCGATCACTCCGGTCTTGCCGACCCCGGCGCGGACCTCCAGCCCCAGGGCGCGCAGGTGATCGGCCACCACGCCCGCCGTGCGCGTCTCGGCGAAGCCCAGCTCGGGGTGCTGGTGCAGGTCGCGGCGCCAGGCGACGACCTCCGGCATGACCCGATCCACCGCCGCCTCGACGCGAGCAGCGGGGACCTGGGCGGCGGCGACGCCCGCCCCCGACAGGAGCACAGCAGCGGCGGCGGCGATCAGACGACGACAAATGATCATGGCGAACTCCCCTTTGTGAAGTTCATGTTGCGCGAGCGAACGCCGCTTGTGCAAGCCGCCGCGAACACCGATCTTCAGCCGCATGAGCAAGACGCCCAAACCCTTCAAGGTGTCGAAGACCCGCTGGAACGAGGTGGTTCTGGTGTGCCGCAAATGCTCCAAGAAGCTGGACGGCGGCTTCGGCCCCGACGGCGACAAGACCCTGAAGAAGGCCCTGCGGCGCTATCTTCACGCCGGCAAGGGACGCAAGGCCGATCTGGCCGTCGTCGGCGCCGACTGTTTCGATGTCTGCCCCAAGAATGCGGTTGTAGCGGTCAACGCTCGCCGCCCGGAGGAACTGCTGATCGTGCCCGCCGGCGCCGACCTGTTCGAGGTCAAGGCGCGGCTGGGTCTGGACGACGGCCGGCGGCTCAAGCCGCCCCTGCCGAACGCAGCTCCGATCGAGACGACTTCCTAAAGTCGAAAAGCCGTGTCAGAGGCAGATCATGGACACGACCCGTATCGAGAAGCGTATCGGCGTGAATGCGCCGTCGGACCGCATCTGGGAGATCCTGTCGGATCTCGAGAACTGGCACGCCTGGAACCCCTATGAGACCGAGGTCACCGGGGCCCTGGCCTTCGGCGCGAGCATCAGCCTGACCGAGGCCCTGCCGGGCATGGCCGAACGCCAGGTCCAGGCCCGCCTGGGGGACTGGCAGCCCTATTCGCAGCTGGTCTGGGCCGAAAAGCGCGGCTGGCTGTTCAACGCCATCCGCTATTACGAGATCGAGGAGTTGGAGCGCGGCGCCTGCATCGTCTCCAACGGCGTCATCTTCTCGGGCCTGCGCGGCGAACTGTTCCACGACAAGCACCGCAAGAGCATCCGCAGCGCCTATGAAGACATCGCCGAGGCCTTGAGGCGCGCCGCCGAGGGCTGATCAGCCCATGCCGCCGCCGCCCTTCATCATGTCCATGATGTTGATGATGGCCGGGCCCAGGATGACCACGAACAGCACCGGCAGGAAGAAGATGATCATCGGCACGGTCAGCTTGGCCGGCAGCGCCGCCGCCTTCTTCTCGGCCGCCGACAGACGCAGGTCGCGGTTCTCCTTGGCCATGCTGCGCAGGGCGGAACCCAAGGGCGTGCCATAGG
>JALAGW010000267.1 GCA_022712235.1 Brevundimonas sp.
GCCGGCCCCGGAGCCCCGCCCCGGCCCGACCGGAATGCCGTGCACCTTGGCCCACTTGATGAAGTCCGAAACGATCAGGAAGTAGCCGGGGAAACCCATCTGCTGGATGATCCCCACCTCCCATTCGAGACGGCTCCAGTAATCTTCTTCCGGCGCGTAGGCCTTGTTCTTCTCCAGACGAAGCTTCAGCCCCTCGCGGGCCTGGTGCGCCAGTTCGTCGGCCTCCGAGCGCCCGGCGCCGGTGTCGAAGCGCGGAAGGATCGGCGCCCGGGTCTGGACCAGGAAGGCGCAGCGGCGGGCGATGTCGATGGTGTTGTCACAGGCCTCGGGCAGGTCCGCGAACAGGGTCCGCATGGCCTCGGCGGTCTTGAACCAGTGCTCGCCGGTAATGCGCCGCCGGTCTTCCTGGCCGGTAAAGGCGCCGTCGGAGATGCACAACAAGGCGTCGTGCGACTTCGCCTGCGCCGCCTTGGCGTAATAGACGTCGTTGGTGGCCGCCAGAGGCACGTCGTTGGCGTAGGCCCACTCAACCAGCCCCGCCTCGGCGGCTGTCTCCTGAGGCAGGCCGTGGCGCTGCAACTCTACGTAGAATCTGTCTCCGAAGACGCGCTTCATCTCCGCGAGAGATGTATGCGCATCATCGCGCTTGTTCTGGACGAACAAGGGGTCGATCGGGCCGTCGGGACCGCCCGACAGCAGGATCAGCCCTTCGGACTTATCCACAAGCTGCGCCCAGGGCACGCCCGGCTCGGACATCTCGCCCGCATCGAGATAGGCGGCGGACGACAGGGCGCAGAGATTGAGCCAGCCCTGCTCGTTCTGGACCAGCAACACCACGGTGGGCGTCTTGGCCCAGCGTTCCGCGATCTGACCGCCGATCCCGAGGACCGGCAGGGCGCAGGCCACGATGGGCTGAACGCCCGCGTCCTTGGTGTTCTGGCTGAACTCCAACGCGCCGAACAGGTTGGCGCGGTCGGCGACCGCCACGGCCGGCATGCCAGCGTCCGCGGCCATCTTGCCGATCTTGCCGGCCTTGATCGCCCCTTCCAGCAAGGAATAGGCGCTGCGGACCCGCAGATGGACAAAACCCTGACTGTTCGCCGTTTCCGCCAACACAAACTCCGCTGATCCCGAGCGCCGGGACCTCTCATATCCGACCGCCGTGCGGCCGGACCTCGATCATGCAGGGAGTCGATGCGGCGATCACGTCACCAGGAAAGACGCCTGCCAGATCATCCAGACGAAGCCGCCGCACGACGCAAGCGACAGCATATCCCTCACCCAACGCGACATCGGTTTATCCCCAGCTCCGTTGTTCCTGAAACGTTCTATATTCTTGCTTTGTTCTCATTGCAAGCGCCGCGAATGCGAATGGTCCATTGGCGCATCCAGATCCGCCATCCCACGTTGAGTCCATGATGCAGACATAGAGGGAGCCTCCCGTGTCGCTGCGCCTTGCGTCCCTGATCGCGGCCGCCCTGGCCGCCGCCTGTTCACCTGGCCCCGCGCCCGCCGCTCAGCCCGAGCCGCCTCCGCCCGGCTATCAGACCGCCATCTTCGCCGGCGGCTGTTTCTGGACCGAAGAAAAGGCCTTCGACGGCCTGCCCGGCGTTCGCTCGGCGGTGTCGGGCTTTGTCGGCGGCGCTCGCCCCAGCCCGACCTATGAGCAGGTGGTGCGTGGCGGAACTGGCTATCGCGAGGCGGTGCTGGTCACGTTCGACCCGACCGTAATCAGCTATCGCAGTCTGGTTGATCGGTATTGGCGCACCATCGACCCGACCGATCCGACCGGACAGGTCTGCGATCAGGGCCCGTCCTATGTCACGGCGGTCTACGCCACCGAGGCCCAGACAGCCGCGGCCGAGGCGTCGCGCCGGGCGGCGCAGGCGGCCTTGGGCGCCAGGGGCGGCGCAGGCTTCGTGACCCCGGTCTATCCCGCCATGCGCTTCTGGCCCGCCGGACCCGAGCATCAGGACTTCGCCCGTCGACACCCAGGCCGATACGAGGCCTATCGCGTCGGATGCGGCCGCAGCGCGAGACTGCGCGCCCTGTGGGGCGACGCCGCCGTGGGCTGAGCGAGGTCGGACAAGGGAGTCCCAAAAGGCAGGCAGATGAGCAATCTTCAGGTTACGTGATTCACGGACCTGCGGCGCAATCGGCTTCGTCGGCCGTGAGCGATGGAGAGGTGGCCGAGAATGTCCTGGCGTTTCTGGATCGATCGCGGCGGCACCTTCACCGACATCGTGGCGCGCGCGCCTGACGGGGCTCTGCAGACCGCCAAGCTTTTGTCGGTCAATCCCGAGCAGTACGCCGACGCCGCCGTCGAGGGCGTTCGCCGTATCCTGAAGGCCGCCCCCGGACCCTTGGCGAAGGGTCTGGTCGATGAAGTGCGGATGGGGACCACGGTCGCGACCAACGCCTTGCTGGAACGCAAGGGCGAGCCGACCCTGCTGGCCATCACGGCCGGGTTCGGCGACGCCCTGAGGATCGGCTGGCAGGCCCGGCCCGAACTGTTCGTGCGCCACATCGTGCTGAACGATCAGCTCTATGACCGGGTTGTCGAGATCGACGAGCGCATCACCGCTGACGGCGCGCTGGATCGCCCACTCGACGAAACCAAGGCGCGGGCCGACCTGATAGCGGCCCATGCCTCGGGACTGCGCGCCATCGCCATCGTTCTGGTCCACGGCTGGCGTTTCACCGCCCATGAACGAAGACTGGCCGAGATCGCGCGCGAGGTCGGCTTCGAGCAGGTCTCCGTCAGCCATGAGGTCGGCGCCCTGATCAAGCTGATCGGGCGCGGCGACACTACGGTGGCGGACGCCTATCTGTCGCCCATCCTGCGCGCCTATGTGGAGCGGGTTGGCGCCGACCTGGGCGCGGCGACGCCGTTGCAGTTCATGCAGTCGTCGGGCGGGTTGACCGCCGCCGACGCCTTCCGGGGCAAGGACGCCATCCTGTCGGGACCGGCCGGCGGCGTGGTGGCCATGGCCGAAACGGCCAAGGCCGCCGGCTTCGACCGCGTCATCGGCTTCGACATGGGCGGCACCTCGACCGACGTGTCCCACTTCGCCGGAGATTATGAGCGGACCTCCGACGCCGTGGTCGCAGGCGTGCGGCTGCGCGCGCCCATGCTGAGCATCCACACCGTCGCGGCGGGCGGCGGCTCCATCTGCCGTTTCGACGGCGGACGCCTGAGGGTCGGGCCGGAATCGGCGGGCGCCTCGCCGGGACCCAGCGCCTACCGGCGCGGCGGTCCGCTGACGGTGACCGACGGCAACGACATGATGGGCAAGCTGAGC
>JALAGW010000268.1 GCA_022712235.1 Brevundimonas sp.
CGCCCCGGGCGCCGCCGCCGGGCTCTCAGCTGCGCGACCAGATCAGGCTGTGCCCCTCGTCGCTCTCGACCAGGGAGGCGTAGATCGGCGCCGGGAAGCTCGGATCGTCCAGCTTGACCGAGAGGTATTCGCGGTTCTGCTGGCTGGTCTTTTTCCAGGCCGCGCCGAACTCCGTGGTCCCCGCGAAGATCCGATAATCCGGGGCCTTGTCGTCGCTCTTCTCGTTCGGACGGAAGGTCGCCGACTTCACGTTGAGGGTCAGGGTCTTGATCGAACCGGTGTAGCCGTCGCCCTGGGCGATGAAGGTTCCAATGGCGGCCATGTCAGTCTCTCCTTTGCTTCGGGCCACGCCTGTCGCGGCCTCGATGGCGATCGGGAGACCGGGATCGGGGAGGCGCGCAGGGCGAGCGCCGCGAGACCCCGCAGCGCAGCGGAGGACTGGAGGGAGCGAGTTTCTTGTTTCGCGAGGAAGGCCGCAGGCCGGGGAAGAAAGTCGGTCCAACGGTTGCGCCAGCCGACCGGTCACGGTCAGATCCGCCTCATTGAGAGGCCGCGCCGGATGGCGCGAAAAACGGAAGACCGGCCGCTACGGAGCCCGAACTCGCCCAAGCGTCCCGCAACTGTCGGTCCTGCCAGGCCCTGGGAAGGAAGGGTTCGACCTGGCCGTGATGAGGATCGGCGCCCGATCCAGGCTCGCGGTTGCAGAGGCAGGCGCCGCCGGTGGAGGCTCGGAATGCTGACCAGCCTGGCCTGGCGCGGGTCACCCTCTCTGAGGTTCAGAGCATCTGATTTCTAAAGGACCTCATCGACGCCCCGCTGCGGCAGCGGAACGCGAGGGCTCCGCCGCTGCTGAAAACGCGGCGCGACTGAGCGCCGGGCGACGACGCCCCACCGACGGCGCCATCCCCTTCAGACCGTCTTTCAAGGCGGCCGCCATGTCAGCCTGCGTGCATGTTTGCAGGCGATGACGCCATGACTTCAGGACCTACCCGCCCAGCCGCGCGGGAAGGCCGATGGCGGGCGACTGGGGTCAGCCCCGAGAGGTCAGGTCATAGTAGGGCGCGCCGCGATCACCGGCTTCGGCGCGGGTCAGGACCTGACTCTCGAATAGGGATGAGACCATGACCTTGATCCCCCGGTGCCGAATGCCCTCATCCAGGGTCTTGGTGATGCGTTCGATGGCGTAGAGGCTGTCGCACCACACCGAGCTTTTCACCGTGATCAGGCCAGGCATGAATTCGTGGTCGCCCCCTGCGGCCTGCTGCTTGGCGTCCAGGGTGGCGGTCAACTGATCGGGGGTCATGTGTCGCGGTTAAGCTGAGTCGGGTCGCTGCCGGTCGTTTCGCCTATGGCTAAACCCGCTCGACGAAGAGCGAGCCCAAGGGGCTGGGCCTGAGGATCTCCTCCGGCGCGGAAAGGTCGAGCCAGTGCGCGCCTGCCCCTGGCGGCAGGACGACGATCTGTCGGTCGTGATAATGGGCCACGTCCGGTCCGGGCTCCGTCGTCAGCATGGCGAAGGCGCCGTCCTTCACCACACCGGCGATCCAGAACCAGGGCTGATCGACCAGGGTGAAGCGCCACTTCGTTTTCTTCCCCGCTACCTTGGGCTCGGTGAACTCATAGAAGCCGTCGGCGGGGATCAGGCAGCGGGTCGAGTTGGCGAAGGATCGGCCCTCGGACCGGAAGTTGAAGACCGGTTTTCCGGTCGGGCCTTTCCACGCCCATGGCGTCCGCACCAGCCGAAGGCCGCCCTCCCCGGCGAGCACCACGGGCGCACGGTCGCCGATCCGGTAATCGGTCGGCTCAAGGTTCGGCAGACCGTCCGGCATGGCGAGCGTCCTGCCGATATCGGTGAAAGGCGCGGCCAGCTGGTTGGCGGGAACATGCAGGCGGTAGTTGTTGCACATGGTTCCGCTCCAACGCCTCAGACGCCGGTCGGCTTCCTTTCGCCCGGTTTGACGACGTATTCGGCCGGAAAGCTCCATCCCTGTTCGGCGCCGCTGATCTCGGCCCAGGCCGCCTTGACCGTGGCGGCGGCGGCCATGACCGGAAAGCGCTGGGTGGAGACGGGGTTGAGTCCGGCGTGCATGGCCTGGAGGCGACGATAGATGTCGACCAGTTCGACCAGGTCCTCCACGGTGAGGGAGCCCTTGCTCGACATCCCCTTGTAGCGGCCCATGCTCAATCGCCTCGAGCAAACAGGCCCAGGCCGCGCGCCTGCATGTCCTCGAGCGTCCCCAGAACCCTGGCGGCGACGCCGGGCGCGGACCGGTTCAGCGCCGCAGTCAGCCGGGCGAACATATTCGCCAGAACAGGATCATGCCGGACGGCGGGTCCCTGGCGCCAGAGCGCGACCAGTTGGAGCACCTGCAGTTCGACCGAGGTCGGCGTCGCGTCGCTCATTGGGGGCGCCCCACGAGCCGCAGGCCGGCGACAAGCCCGGCGATCAGATCGACCGTGGGCGGCGGAACATCAGGGCGCTCACGCTGCTCGAGCACGCGATCCCGCTCTTCCAGATCGCGGACGAACCCCTCCTCGGGATCCAGGGCTTTCCTGTCCATTTCCATCTCCTCAAGCGCCGACCCGAGGCGATCTCTACATGTGAACAAAAACAGAACAAGCGTGGCAGGACGATTGATCACAGGTCCCGGAGGACTGTGGACAATCTGTGCCCTGCGACAAGGTTTCAAGACGATGGGGGAAGCCGGGAACCGACTGACGCACGGTTCGTTTGGAGCTCGACAATCAAGGGAAAGCGGCGTGATTTCTTACTATTGTATCGTAAATATGCCCGGCGTTCCGGCCCGGGAAATCCAGTTTCTGAACGCGCGCGACGACGCCGGAGCGGAGAGCGCCCTCGCTTCGGTCGCCGAGCAATGGGTCGGCTTCGACACCATCTGCCTTTATCATGGCGAACGTTTCATCGAGGTGGTCAGCAATCCTGGGCAGGGTTTCCCCCAGACCGCCCTGCCGCCGCCCGCGCCTCCAACCAGCCTGGACATGGCGGCCTGAACACGCCTGTCGCCCTGCCATGGCGGACCGTCCATGCCCGACCCGCTGCGATCACGCACCAACATATGGGCGGCTCTGCGCCCGACGGATGCTTGTGCGCCTCTCGCTAAGCGTCCAGTCGGGGATGACCTTTGAGACCGGGACCGGGATAGAGGGCGCTGGACGTTGAAACGCGAAGTCGTTCGCGCAGTATGGTGGCCTTGAGCAGGGCGCCAAGGCCACCATAC
>JALAGW010000269.1 GCA_022712235.1 Brevundimonas sp.
CGCCGACTCCGAGACCCACGAACAGGAGGACGTTGAGCGCCAGCACGACGAGAAGCGTGCGACGTTGAAGCATCTCCTGTTCCTGGGATCCGCCCATCAGTCCTCGATCCCTTCTGCCTTGCGATGACGGACCGCCTTGGCGGCGAAGGTCGGCAGGACCAGCAGCGTCAGGGCCGTGGCCGTCAGAAGGCCGCCGATGACCACGGTGGCCAAGGGTTTCTGGACGTCAGCGCCGGCTCCCGAAGCGATCGCCATGGGAATGAAGCCGACGATGGCCACCAGGGCTGTGGTCAGGACCGCGCGCAGGCGGCTGAAGGCGCCGAAGAGGGCGGCGTCGTGCGGGTTCTGTCCCGTCTGAAGCCGCTCTCGAATGGCCTGCATCAGCACCAGACCGTTCAGGGTCGCGACGCCCGACACGGCGATAAAGCCGACCGCCGCCGAGACCGAGAAGGGCATGCCCCTGAGCAGGAGGGCGAGCGCCCCGCCGACCAGCGCCAGAGGCACGCAGGCGAACACCAGCCCTGCCTCCGCGAAGGATCCCAAGGCCATAAACAGCAGGATGCCGATCAGGACGAAGACCACAGGGATGACCAGGCCCAGCCGCTGTTCGGCCCGCTTCAGGTTCTCGAACTGCCCGCCCCATTTGAGCGAATAGCCGGTCGGAAGCTTGACCTGGGCGCCGACCCTGTCCTGGGCGTCCCCGACGAAGCCGCCCAGATCGCGGCCGCGCACATTGGCCTGGACCACCATGCGGCGGCTGCCGTCGTTGCGACTGATCTGGTTCTGACCCTCGGCCACCTGGATGCGGGCGACCGAGGACAGGGGCACCGTCAGGCCGGTCGAGGTCGTGACCGGCAGGGCGGCGAGGGCGGCGGGATCGTTCCGCTGGGCGTCGTCCAGACGGACCACGACGTCGAAACGGCGGTCGCCCTCGAAGATCTGCCCCGCCTCGGCGCCGCCGACAGCGGCCGAGACCGCTTCCGACACGTCCGCAGCCGCCAGGCCGTAGTTGGCCGCCGCGGAGCGGGCGACGCGGACCGTCAGGGTCTGCAGACCTGCCGCCTGCTCCACGCGAACGTCCGCCGCGCCCGGTGTGGCGCGCAGCGCGTTGGCCACTTGGTCGGCCGTCGCCTGGAGCTGGGCGAAGTCGTCGCCATAGACCATGACGGCCAGATCGGTGCGGACCCCCGAGATCAGCTCGTTGAAGCGCAGCTCGATCGGCTGGCTGAACTCGAAGCTGTTGCCCAGCTGGGTCGAGGCGGCCTTTTCGATGCGGGCGATCAACTCCTCCTTCGGCAGTTTCGGATCAGGCCATTCCTTGCGGTTCTTCAGCACGATGACGGCGTCGGAGATGTTCGCCGGCATGGGGTCGACCGCCGCCTCCGCGGTCCCCGTTCGGGAGAACATGGTCTTGACCTCGGGTTGGGCCTTGATGACACGCTCCAGCGCCATCTGCATGGCTAGGGATTGCTCCAGCGAGGCCGAGGGCACGCGCAGGGCCTGCATGGCGATGTCGCCTTCGTCCAGGGTCGGGATGAACTCCCGGCCGAGCGTGGTGAAGGCGACGCCGCCGATCACGAGGGCGCCGACTGCGGCGGCGAGGACCACCTTGGGGCGATCGACGGCCGCACGGATGGCCGGTTCGATCCAGCGGCGCGCGTGGCGCAGCAGGAAGGTTTCATGCTCCAGGGCTTCTCCCTTGTCATCGACATGGACGGTCTTGGGTTCGCGCACGAGCAGGGCCGTCATGGCCGGGACGAAGGTGAAGGAGAAGATGAAGGCACCGACCAGGGCCAGCATGACCGTGGCGCCCATCGGGATGAAGGTCTTGCCCTCGACCCCTTCCAGCATCAGCAGGGGGGTGAAGACCAGCAGGATGATCAGCTGGCCGAAGGCGGCGGGCTTGACCATCTGGCGCGCGGCGCTGGCGGCGACGCCCAGACGTTCGTGGCGGGTCAGGGCGCGGCCCACATCCGCTCGGCGCTGGCTGAGCATGAGCAGGGTGTTCTCGACCACCACCACGGCGCCGTCGACCAGCAGGCCGAAATCGAGGGCGCCGAGGCTCATCAGGTTTCCGCTGATGCCGAAACGGTTCATGCCGATGACCGCGAAGAGGAAGCTGATCGGGATCATCAGGGCCGTGATGGTCGCCGCGCGGATGTTCCCCAGCAGCAGGAACAGCACGACGATGACCAGCAGCGCCCCTTCGGTCAGGTTCTTGGCCACCGTCTTGATGGTGGAGTTGACCAGGGCGCTGCGGTTCAGCACGGGTTCGGCCACGATGTCGGGCGGCAGGCTGGCGCCCACCTCCTGGAGGCGGTCCGCAGCCGACTGGGCCACGGTGCGGCTGTTTTCGCCCGCCAGCATCAGGGCCGTGCCGATGACCGCCTCATGGCCGTCGCGGCTGGCCCCGCCCAGACGCGGCGCCTGGCCGATCTCGACCACGGCCACGTCGGCGACGCGGACGACCAGGCCGTTGCGGTTGACCACGGGGGCCTGGGCCAGATCTTCGATGGTCTGGGCCAGGGCGTCGGTGCGGACGGTCAAGGCTTCGCCCGCCCGTTGCACATAGCCGGCCCCCGCCTGGTTGTTGGCACGGTCCAGGGCCTGGATCAGGTCGTTGAGGCCCAGGCCGTAGCCGGCCAGGCGCGCGGGGTCAGGACGGACAGCGTATTCCTTCACATACCCGCCGTTGACGTCCACGCCCGCCAGGCCCTTGGCCGTGCGCATGCGCGGCGCGATGATCCAGTCCTGCACGGTGCGAAGATAGGTCGCCCTCGCCTGGGGGGTCGCCAGCCGCTCGCCGTCGGGCGTCAGATAGGCCCCGTCGGGCTGCCAGCCGGGCTGGCCGACCCGCGCCTTTTTGGCGTCGAAAGGCTTGAAGTCGACCGTCCACATCAGGACCTCGCCCAAACCCGTAGTGATCGGGGCCAGACCGGGTTCGACGCCCTCGGGCAGGTTTTCGCGGGCTTGGGCCATCCGTTCGGCCACCTGCTGGCGGGCGAAATAGATGTCGGTCTGGTCGGTGAAGATGACCGTCACCTGGCTGAAACCGTTGCGGGTCAGGGAGCGGGTTGATTGCAGGCCGGGAATGCCGGCCATGGCCGTTTCCAGCGGATAGGTGACCTGGCGCTCCATCTGTTCGGGGGCCAGGGCCGGGGCCACGGTGTTGATCTGCACCTGGCGGTTGGTGATGTCGGGCACGGCGTCAATCGGCAGCTTAGTCAGCTGGAACAGGCCCCAGGCCGCGACCAGCGTCGTGGCGAGGACGATGAACCAGCGGAAGCGGACGGACGCCTCGATAATGGCTTTGAACATTGTCGCTCCCCCTAGTGGCCGTGCTCGGCTTCGCCCTTGGCCAGTTCGGCCTTGAGCAGGAAGGCGTTGGTCGAGGCGACGCGTTCGGCTCCGGTCAGGCCGCGCAGGATCTCGGTGGAGCCCCCGGCCTGACGGCCCGCGAGGACGGGCTGTGCGCGGAAGCCGTGATCATTCTGGACGAAGACCACGGTGGCGCCGTCGACTGTCTGCACCGCTTCGGACGGCACGGTCAGGGCGCCGCCGGCAGGATTTCCGGTGACCACGGCGCCGGTGACGGGCGAACCCGCCGGCGGCAGGCCGCCGCCGTCCGGACGGGCGCGGATCACGGTCGCGCCGCTGTCCTGCAAGCCGGCGTCGGCCGCGACCCCGACCACCAGGGCGTCGAACTCGCCCTGTGGGCCGGTGACGCGCATGTGTGAGCCGACACGGACCTGGGCCGCCAGTTGCGGCGGGGCGTTGAAGACGAGTTCGACGCGGGCCGGATTGGTCACCTCGGCGACCACACCGCCCTGGGCCACGAAGCCGCCCGGGCCCACCTGGACGTTGGTGACGACGCCCGAGATGGGGCTGACCACGCTCATCCGGCCCGAGGCGTTGGGCGAGCCGGCGGCCGTCGCCCGCGCCCGCGCGGCGCGGGCCATGGCCTCGGCGCTGGCGGCCTGGGCCTGGGAGGCCTCGACCTCCTGACGGGCGACAACGCCCTGGTCGGCCAGGTTGCGGTTGCGCTGGAAGGCCTGGCGGGCCGCCGTCGCCGCCGCCGAGGCGGCGTCGATATCGGCGCGCAGGGCGGCGCCTTCGCCGCTGACGAGGCTGGCCAGGGGCTGGCCCGCGCGGACCGCCTGACCGGGCGCCACCAGCACCCGCTCGACGGTGCCGCCGACCACGGCGCCGACCGCGGCGCGCGCGTCCGTCATGGCCTCGACCCGGCCGGACAGGCGCGTCTCGCCGCCGCCGCCGCGGGACACCGCCACGACGGAGATGCCGGCCGCCTTGAGCTGTTCGGCGCTGAGCTCGACCACGCCTTCCGGGGTCTCGCCTTCGTTGGCGTGGCCCGCTTCGCCCTCGGCCTGGTCCGCGGCCTTCGGCGGAGCGGCTTTTTCCGCCTGCGTCGCCGTCGGCTTCTGCAGGGTCATATAGAGCCCGCCGCCGCCCAGAAGGACCAGGGCGGCGACGCCGCCGATCAACAGGGTCTTGTTGGATGTCTTGAGGCGCATCAGGAGTTTCCTTGGAACGGGGCGCGGCCTTCCAGGCGCGCCAAATCGATTTCGGCGCGGACGCGCGAGAGGCGAGCGTCGACGGCGGCGGAGCGGGCGTTGATCAGGGCGGTGCGGCTGACGCGCAATTCGAGCTGGGAGATGCGTCCGGCGTCTGCGCCGAGCCGCGACAGGCGGTAGGCTTCTTCGGCCGCCTTCACCCCTGCGTCGGCCGCCGAGACACGGCTCCCGGAAGAGGCGAGGCGGGCCGTCGCGGCCGACCGGTCTGCATTGGCGTCCTGCCGCGCCTGGAGGACGCGGGCCTCGGCGGCGCGGAACTCGGCTCGGGCCGCATCAATATTGCCGCGGTTCCTGTTAAACAGGGGCAGGGGTAGGCTGAGGCCGACGGTCAAGGCGGTCTCGTCCTCCAGGCCGTACCGGGTCACGCCGACGCTGGCGGTGACGTCTGGTCGGCCGTTGATGCGCTCGACCTCGATGCGGCGCTCGGCGGCCGTGGCCTCCGATTCCGCCACCCGAACCGTCGGGGCGCTGTCGACCGGAGTCGGTTGGACGCTGACTGCGGCGTCGAGCAGGCTGGCCTCGATCGAGGTGGCCGGAGCGGGCAGCATGGCGACAGCAGTCAGTCGGGCGAGGGCGGCCTGGCGTTCGGCCTGGGCTTCGTCCAGGCGGGCCCGGGCGGCGGCGGCTTCGCTCTCGGCCTGGACCCCGCGCAGGAGAGGCTCGCGTCCTTCCTCGACAAGGGCCAGGGCGGCGCGCGCGTCCGCCAGGGCCAGGGAAAGACCTTCCTCGGCCAGTTGGGTCCGGCGCTGGGCCGCTTCGGCCTCGGCGTGGTCAGGGCCAGTCGGCCGCCGGCGTCAATGAGGGTCAGGTCGCGACGAAGAGCCGCTGATCCTGCTTCGGCCCGGGCGACGTTCACTCGCGCCGGCCTGCGCCCCCACAGTTCGAGATCCTGGCTGAAGGAGAGGCTGAGATCAGCCGCGCCGAAACCAGAGTAGGGACCAGAGCCGCCGACATTCTCGGCGGTGAGGGAAAGATTGGGATTGGGCCGAACGCGGGCCTGTCGAACACGGGCCTCGGCGGCGTCGACCAGGGCGACCGCTTCGGATGCGGCCGGCGTCTGATCCAGGCGGGCAAGGAGTTCGGCATAGGCGGGCGCAGGCTCGGCCCAGGCCGGCCCGGCCGCAAGGGCGGCGAGCACGACCAGCGAGCAGCCGGCCGCGAGGCGCGGCCGACGACGAATTGTCGGAGACATGTTTGGACTTCCAGAATTGATTCAGAAGGAGGGCGCGCGAAGGCGCAGTCTTCTGATCAGGCTCTGGGAGGGCGCTTGAGGCCGTTGGGGGCGAAGGACACGGTCGTGTCGTCGCCGGGGATCAAGCGCGGGGCAGGCGCATGCGGCGCCGTCACGTCGACTTCAGGGATGGCGTGACGCTCGCTGGCCGTATGGTGGCAATGGCCGTGTGCGCAGGCCCCAGGTTCGGTGCCCTGGCCGTCATGCGTATCGCCGGGATGAGCATCGAGCACCTGCTCGAGAGCGGGGATCTCGGGGGCGCAGGCTGCGGCATCGGTCGCCGGAATCACGGCGAAGACGGCGATGACCAAGGTCAGCGCCGCAAAAATTCTCGCCAATCTGATTATCGACCGAGACATCAGGGCGTAGCTAACGGTGTCAGGCAACCATGGCAATCTGTTATAAGGTTCGCTTTGGAGCCGACTTATCTTGTTCGATACCTACGCATGAACAACCTCGGGCTGGGCAAGGCCCCAGCACAGCCCGTTCCAGTCTTCAACCGCGCTGAAATCCAAATCCAGACGGCTTGGCTGTGCCTTAAGCCCTGGTCGAATCATCCGCAGATCATTTCTGGCAGCGGTTATTAACGATGCTAGGACGCCAATCCCTGACAGGCGAGTGCGTCGGCTACCTTATTTACGGACGTATCAACCTTCTCTTGTTGGTGCAGCTTTGAACGTGATCCGAAGCCCAGCCGCTTTCCATAGAGTAACGACTGTAACGAATGGTGGACTTCGCTTGCCGGAGAGGAGTCCTATAACTCTCTGTGGCGTCAACCCTGCTGCTTTCGCTACATCCCCCAGCAACCCAAACTCCTCTAAGTCCTCGATAAAACACAGCAGTGCGGCGCTTGGATCTTCTGAGGCAAGAGCTGCGTTCATTCGCGCGGCCATGTGAAGCTGAACGTCGTGAACCGGCGTCATTACAGGTTCTTATATGCTTCGGTGTCGATATCTTCATGCCACTCGCTGAAAGCTGCAAAAGGATCACCTCCGCGTGGTTGATGTGCAGGTTTCGAACCGGCGCGTCTAGGAACGCTGTTCTGCTCGGCTTTTGACGCCCCTTCAGTCTCGGATGCCGTTGAGGCCCGGCGCCCGGTCGTTGCCTTGCTTCGACCCGCCATCGTTACATCCCTAGGGGAAACGCTCCGCCGATTGGCGATCATGACGACTTTGGTAGCAAACTGCCGTGCGGCCTCGGAGATCGGCTCGTTCATGAATTTACCCGTGCTCGCGGCCTGCGAAGCCAACGCCAGAAATGCAGCATCCAACGCCTGGCTATTGCGAAACGCATCGCCCCCCAAATGGCGCATCAGCGAGTACTGGAATCCTGCAATCTCGAAATACATACCGAATATCCGTCCGCGCCCTGGATCCGTACGCAAATAGCCTAGTGGTAGTTGGGGCGGCGGCATGGGAGGACCTCCGCTAGCGAGATTACTAACTATGACGTCATGATGCTGGCCGGTGATTTGGCTGAGCGCTTCGATCCGTTCAGCTAGCTCGGGCGATGGCGTGAATTGTATGGCGGCCACATCGATCGGGATGGCCAACCATGTTGGGGATGGTGCGACTAGCTCGACTGCGGCGCGCATCGAGACTAGGTCCGCAACGTACTGGGGCAGCGAGATACCCTCATTACGCGCCATCGCAGACAATTCACCACAGGCCGAATTGGCCACCAGAACCGTCCAGGCTGGGGAGGTGTCGGCTTCAGAACCCGGAGCATCAGTGAGGACCATGGAATGCTACTTAACGTCTGTCGACGTAAAGTCATCATCCATCGACGTTCCCGCTCATGTCAGAGGGGAGAGGAGAGGGGCTTCGCAATATCGTAGCGGCTAACGTGCGCCGCTTGCGTCGCGCCAAGCAGCTAAGCCAGGAAGACTTGGGCGCGGCGTCGAACCTCCACAGAACCTATGTGGGCTCTGTCGAGCGATCAGAGCGCAATTTGTCGATCGACAGCATTGGCGCTTTGGCAGACGGCTTGGGCGTCGAAGCCTGGGTTCTGTTGCAGCCCCAATCTGACGATATGGCCGACGGAAGTTGAGCAACTTCGGCAGACGGAACTCCGCCCAACTCGCGTAGCTGCTTGAAGGCTTCGCTATAGACAGGGAAGTGCTCCTGCCATGCGGCGGCTCCCCCGAGGCGACCGATGGCGAGCAATGATGCCCGAAGCCCGGCAATGAGCAACTTGTTCTGATCCTCCAAGTCCCGGACACGGGCCTCGGCGGCGCTCAATCTTGCCGCGGTTACAAGTGGTCCAGACTTGCTTAGCTTTGAGGCGTGAACCCTCACCGCATTCTGCCGACGCCGGGCTTCTTCAACGGCATTCTTCAGCATTGAAGGCCTCGAAAGCGATGACGCAAAGGGGAAGTGACTTTGGGCCTTACGCGACACCGCGTTGAAGGTGATGGTCTCGTCGAGCAGAATCATCTCTTCGAGAATGCGGGCCAGCTCAACCTGCTTTGGATGTGGGGGCTTTTTCATTCAGGTGGCAAATAGCGACTGTTAGAGCTAGGGAATACCTTCTCGCCAGGAGCTGCGTCCAACGCCGCATTCACTCCAGCGAGCCGTGATTCCGCATGCTGCATCTGTGTTTGAAAATGAGGGGCGCGGCTCTCAGTTTGCCTCAGCCTATCGATATGCACCTCAAATCGGCGCTTCAACGTCTGCAAGTTGTCCTGTTCCGCTGCCGCATCGGTCCGAACCAAGTGCGAGCAGCTATTGAAACACTCGAGATGCTTCAAACACGGACTGGCAGCGAAGCTATTAAGGCAAAATCCGTAAGGTGTAATATGTAGAGATCCAGCTTCAGCATTAAGGTATTCAAATGCCGCTTCATCGCCCATGATGGTTTGAAGCTCCAGAAACCGCTTAACGACAGGGCCCTGGATCTTTCTACTGCGTATCAGATCGAATGCCTTGCGCGCTTTCGGGCCTAACATTTCGTCCGCCAGACGTGACTGTCCCGGCTCCATCTCCTCGAGGCGTTCAGATACAGACCGATGGTCATAAGTGTAGCTCTGAGCCACCGAAGTGCGATTGAAGCGCTTCGTAATGATGGTGTCAGCCACGCCCAACTTGAACATTTCAGTGGTCTGAAAATGTCGCAACGAATGAGGGTTTACTGAGAACGATCTAGCCTGCTCGCTCTTGCCGTACTTTTTGAATATGAGGCCCGGATTCTTCCCGCCCAACTGTAGCTCTAGGTCTGCTTTGTCTGCCCTTTTGACCGAAAAATACCGGTCGATATCGACAATCGCATCGTACTTTTCTTCCGCGATGATCTTTCCAGGGAGCAGAAAAAGGAAAGCGTCGCTACGCAGATCTTTCTCGCCGAACTGCACTACCCTCTCGTCTGGCAATTTAAGTTGAAGATGATCGCGTGCGTAAACTTCCATGTCGCCTGCGCGAATATAAACACCTCGTCCGTCATTCCTCTCCCTCAGAGCGAAACTAAATAGTTCTCCTCGGCTGCGTCGGAGAATCGGTCTTTGCAACGCAGCTTCCATGCGACGGAAATATTCCCGGACCTGCTTGTGTTCTCCGCTCTGGTGAACGTGGTGGTCTTGATGATCGCGCATTTCGTTCAAAATTGCGGGATCATAGTTGGAGCGATATTTTGAGCGCAGGTCTGCTGGGATAGGCTCCTGGGACGTCTGCATAATACCAGACATTCGGCGATAAGCTTCAGCCCACGGGAGAAGATCGTCGTTAGACAGTCCGACAAAAAGCCGTTGTTCGGCGTGTTGGCGCTGCAACATGAGCCTTTGTGGCGCCGTTGCGCGAAGGACGGCTGCTACAGATTCTCGCACAATAGGAGCGAGCAGGCTCGGCGCGTGATGCAGAGCTTCGACGAATTCTTGTCCCGGTCCATCCTGATGCTGCTTCTCAGCAAAATGAAGCAAGCCGGTCCCTGGCTCCGGTGGGCCGTATATGCGCGGATGGGGCGGGGTGTCATTCCTGTTCACGAGTGTTTTTTCGGGCAGGAGAATTAACTCTCCAACTCTAAATCCAGTTACAATAAGTAACCTTGCTTGATGGAATCGAATGAAATCTGAAGTGGTGCGCGGAGTTTCGCTGAACACAATCCGAACTAGTTCCGCCAAATCTTCCTGTTCAGGAAGTTTGTCCTCAAAATGACGAATGCTTAGTTTTGATCTAAGGGAGTCAGGCCTCTTCGTGTCAATCTGACGCCGCGCCACCTGAACGAGCTTGGCCTCCTGTTCTTGAACGAGCGCCTTATCCGGATAGGCGGAACAATATTGGGCCAGAGGTCGGCGTTCGGCTAACTGAAAAGCATCAAACCAGCCCGATATCATCCCCTTTAACAAGCGAGCCCACTGCCCCGAAGTGCTCGCCATGAGCCCAACATTGTAGGCCAAACGCACCTGATCGGAGGTTATTTGCGAGGGCGATGCTGACCCTACGCAGCCAGCAAGAAGGCGGAAGGGGTTGCCTAGGTTAGAGATCCCGTTGCGGGGCTTGTTTCGCTTTACGAAAAGATCGTGCAGCAAAAGCGCCTTGTAGAGTTCGATCCAATCACGTCCCATGACGGCAGGCATAACCTCACCAGACAGCGTTTGGAGCGCCGCCGCACCCGACCCGAGAGTTCCGAATGTCGAGAGGAATGCGCGCTCTCCAGCGCCATGCTTCGCCGCAGCGCGCAAGTCCCACCAGCTCTCGCGAGGGATGCGCCCGTCCTCCAGATCGTATGGAACCTCCCAGTCCAACTGATGATCGATTGCAATCTGCTGCGCGCGAAGGATGAAAGAGTCCAGTTCAGACGGCATGTGATGCATTAGCACTCGCCATCCCGACGACCTCTTCTATGGCTTCGAGCGTGACACGGAGTTGCATCATCGCCGGACTAACGCGATCGATAAGTTGTGGTTGGTCAAATGAGCGCACGACATCCCGCATTTCGACCAGCAATGTTGCGTGCACTTCGGGCTCAGCCACAGGGAGAAACTTGTGGCAGGTATAGCAAGCTAGGACTGGGTTCCTCTGGCATGACGATTGCCCTGCTTGGCAGGCGCCGATCCCCGAAATCGGGACGCCATGAGGCATCCCTGAAACCTGCTGATCAAGTGGCCTTGAGAGAAGCTGTGCGGCCGAAATCATGTCGCCACGGGCCGCAGCAGCGACGCCTCGATATGTGGGCGAATAGCCCAACGCCATATTCACCAGTTTGGCCTGGTTCTGAGACGCTGCAAAATACACTTGGGCGGCTGTCGTATCTGTATGCCCAAGAAAATCGCTCAGAGACTCGTGTGAAATTCCAGCGTCGACAAGGCGTTGAGCACTGGTGTGTCGAAGGGTCTGGCTTGAGTAACTGGCCCCTGTGATTTCAAGCAATGCGTCGGCGATCAAAGTGCCGATTCGCTCTGGTGCTACGCCAAAGAACTTGGCCTCATCAGCCGGACGGCAGGCAATCCATCGCCGGAGGATCGGTACCCAACTCGGCTGCATTCGCCGCGTCACCAACCTACCGACTTTCTGACCGCGCTGCTTCAGCAGCTCGACACGTATATGCAACGCGTCGTCGCTGTGAAAAGTAAAGTCAGACATCTCGAGCGATGCAATTTGAGTGCGCCGAAGACCGAACTGGAATGACAGGGCCAAAATGGCCGCAACCCGAATTCGATCTGAGTCCGCATTGTCTAGGTTACGAACCGTTTGGTCGATAAATTCTACTATCTGGCTTTGCGAAGCGGTGGGAAGAAAACTCGAGGCGTCTCGCACGCCCGCATATTTATCTAGATCGTGTCCAGGAAGCGCGCGAACAAAATCCAAATCGGCGGGATGCCAACGTCCAATTTCCCAAGCACACGCGAAACGTATCGCAGATCTTATCGCAACAGCGTCATGCCTAGATAGTTGATCTCGGAACTGGTCGATCCAGAGTTTTTGAAACTCGTTAGGGGTCGAAGTCGCAATCGCAAACACTATCGCGTGAAGCTTTCCTTCATCGCGCAAAGCTATATAGCGATGACCGTAGTTCATTACGGTTGCAACCGAACCTTCAGTTAACCTGTCAGCTAAATGCGCCCGGATAAACTGATCGATCCATGGGTGATCAAAGCTCAATCTGAGGTTTCTAATACCTCCATTAATGTGCAGTGACCACTCGCTCAGAGCGGGCTGCTTAAGCGTCACATCTTTGCGGCCGTAACGATCCCTGTACCTGACCAGGGGCGGCATGGCCGGCAAAGCAGGGAGGGGAGGGGGCTGTTGATCGAGCGGAAAAAGTGAATACTGCACCACTAGCTCCACACTCCGCTTCGCAACGCTGCCAGAGTGTCATCGAAACTTTCGTTCCACATCTTTGCGTAGCGTGGCTCGAAGAATGCGCGAGCATAGTGAAATGGCATTTCTGAACCTGGAGCCCACCCCATAAAGGGGCGAATCCTGCGCCCTATTTCCTCAAACTCCATCCCGCTATCCGAAAATCGTTGATACCTGACTACAGCTGCTGTGTGTCGAAGCGAGTGGGGCGAGAGTTGGTCATTAGCTCGCGCGGCCAAGGCATTGCGCGCCTGAGCAGAAAGACTCCGTTTGATCTTCAGGAATATCTCATTGAGAGACTGCTTGGATATCGGAGCCCCTTCCTGCGAAGAGAATAGGTACCCGTGCGCCGGGTCACCGCGATAATGAACGATATAGTTGTCAATCGCGGCTGTAAGTGCTCTCGACAGCGGCAGGTCGCGGCTTGCCCAATGGTTCTTCAGTTGTGGTGAACTGGATCGCCGATCTTCGTACTCTGGCGGGCGAATACTGACCCAAAAGACCTGTTCCCCCGTGCGAAAATCGAACTCATTCTGAAGGCTATCGGGTGTAAGAAGAAGCAATTCACTGCGACGCAAGCCAAGCTGGAATAGCATTAGGGCTATGGCATAGTTCCGCCACCGATTTGTCTCGGTGCGAAACGGATTTCTCTCGCTGTCGGGATTCACTATGTCAAACACATCTTCCAAGACAATGGCAGGCAAGGATTTTACTTGGAGCGATGCGGTCGCTGCTTTTGGCTGGGCGCGTAGCTGCGAATAGGAGCGCTGAAGACGCTGCAGGTCCTTCGATAGATCTCGAGGATCGGCCCCGTTAATCATGCTCAGGACACCGAACACGAAGCGCCTTTGGAGCGCCCATCGCTTCTCCGGTACCGCTCGAGACTGATGACCTATCAAGGCAGACGAGAGTACGCGTTGGATAGCGCTAAGATCCGCAGCAACCAGCGCTTGATCGAGGTCGACTGGCGGGATCAGGCGTTCGGCATCATGATAGAGCTGGGATATAGCTAAGGCATGTTTTTCGCGCGTTGCGATGGCCTGGTGGGCGTTGAGAAAATCAAGCCATATCGTTGCAGCATAGCGAGGTAGTCCGAGCGCATCGGTGCATACCGGACCGCGCAAGGATGCTGGGATCAAACTCATACGCAAAAACACACAACCAACCGTAGCTGTAGTAGCTTCAGCAGGATTAGATGGGAATGATCAAGGGCATACGTGTCGAATGGAGCCCGCCCAAACCCAAGCTGCTGCGCTGTTTGAATGGCTGCGCAGCTTGGGCTTGAGCTCGTGTTGCAACGGAAACGAACTTGGTCGGCCTTCGCATAATATATCTTAGGCGATAATTGGGTCGGCCAGGCTTCTTGGTCGCTGCGATCGACAATCTGATCTCGCCCCTCCCCCTGGGATAAAGCCTCCTGGTGGGAGGGGCGATGCTTTGGATGAAGAACCCGAGGCTAGAACCTTGCTGTCACGCTCAGCGTCACGGTGCGCGGCGCGCCATAGAAACCGATGACGGAATCTCCGGTGATGGCGCCTGGGAAGTTGTAGCCGCCGGCGCGATAGCGCTCGTCCGACAGGTTGCGCCCCGCCAGGCTGACTCGATAGCGGCTGTCCGGCGCGGTCCACATGAGCGTGGCGTCATATAGCCAGTAGGCGCCCTGATCGAGCAGCGGGATCGGCGTCTCGAACATCTGGGTCGCCCCGCGATACGAGGCCATCGGCGTGAAGATGAGCGAGCCGCGATCACCCAGATCGACGCTGTAAGGCAGCGCGATATTGGCGGTCCAGTCCGGCGTGTTCTGGAAGTGACGTTCGTCCGCCATGTTTTCCCGCAGACCGGTCAGCGGGTTGAAGGTGACGAAGTCGTTGAACTTGGCGTCGAGGTAACCCAGCGTCAGACGCGGAATGAAGCTGTCGGTGATCCGCGCGCTGGCCTCCAGCTCCCAGCCCCAGATCTCGCTGGAACCGGCGTTGTCGACGAAGCTGACGACCGAGGTCGGCGGGATGAAGAACTGCGACGTGATCTGCTGGTCGGTGTATTCCGACTTGAAAAGGGCCGTGGCGAAGTTGATCCGGCGGTCCAGCAGCGAGCCCTTCAGCCCGATTTCATAGGTATCGACCAGTTCCGGCTGATAGCCATTGACCGTCTCGGGATAGAGGCTGGCGTCGCCGCGCATGTCGAAGCCGCCCGACTTGAAGCCGCGCCCGTAGGAGGCGTAACCCGTCAGTTCAGGCGTGAACTTGTAGCTGGCGCTGATCCGCGGCGTGAACTCCGAATAGTCGTCCGAGTTGGTGTAGTCGGTCAGGGGCGCGCCCAACGGAACGGCTGCGGCGTTGCCGAAGAAGGGACTCTTGATGCCCAGATAGTTCTGGCGCAGTTGATCGACGCTCTTCTTGTCCTTGGTCCAGCGACCGCCGACCGACAGCGACAGCTGGTCCGTCAGATCGTAGCTGAAGTCGGCAAAGACCGCGAAGCTCTCGGTGTCGACCTTGCCGCCGGTGAAGGTGGTCAGATTGGCCAGACCGACGACGGTGTCGAAGGCGCCTTCCGCCGAGGCGTCCATGTAGAAGACGCCCGCCACCCCCTGCCAGCGCTCGCCCTCGAACAGGACCTGGAACTCCTGAGTGAACTGGCTGTCGGCGTAGTAGCCGGGAATGTCGAGGATGGGTTGCGGCAGGCCGTCGAAGTCGATGCCGTCGCCCTTGGTGTCGCCGTCGCGCCAGGCCGTGACCGACTTCAGCGTCACGGCGTCGTTGACGTTCCACTCGCCGGTGAAGGACAGGCCGCGCGTGCGCACATAGCCCTCGTCGCCGATGCCGGCGCGGGTGTCATAGATGCCGTCTGTCGTCGGCGCCTTCAGGCGATAGCCATGACGGGCGTTGGACTCGTCCTCGGTGATGTCGCCCGCCAGGCGGAAGAATAGGTCGTCGGTCGGTGTCCATTCAACGCTGAGGCGGCCGGCGGTGACGTCCTTGTTGTAGTGCTCGGCGCCCGGGGTCAGGTTCGTGCCGTAACCGTCGCGGGTATAGCGCGCTACCGCCCCGCCGATACGCAGGGTGGCGGTCAGCGGGGTCGACCCCGAGGCGATGAGATCGACCTGATTATAGCTGCCATAGGCGCCCTTCAGGGTCAGCTCCGGGTCCTGACCCAGGCGCTTGGTGACGTATTTGATCGCCCCGCCGATGGTGTTGCGGCCATAGAGGGTGCCTTGCGGCCCGCGCAGGACTTCCAGCCGCTCGATGTCGAAGATGTCGAGCACCGCGCCCTGCGGACGAGCCACATAAACGTCGTCGACATAGAGGCCAACGCCCGGCTCGAAGCCCCACAGCGGGTCTTGCTGGCCCACGCCGCGGATGAAGCTGGTCAGGGTCGAGTTGGTGCCGCGCGCGATCTGGACCGTGGCGTTCGGCGTCTGCTGCTGCAAGGTGGTGATGTCGGCGGCGCCGGTCTGTTCCAGGCGCTCGCTGCTGACGGCGGTGACGGCCACCGGCACGTCCTTCAGGCTCTCTTCGCGGCGGCGGGCGGTGACGACGATGTCGTCGACGCTGGAGGCCTGCTCGGTGTCCGTCGCCTGCTGGGCCAGGGTCGGCGCCGCGCAGAGCGAGGCCGTGATGAAGACGCTGGTCATCAGCGCCAGACGCAACTGTCCTGTCGTTCGCATTCTCGTTTCCTCTCCAGGCGCGGTCGTTTGGTCGCCGCTGATCTGTGTTGGGCCGACGGTGATCCGCGAACAGCCCCGCTGTCAACATCATTCATTCCTGCATGAATGAAACTTCATCGAACGGCTCGACAGCCTAGCGAGCATTGTTCATTCTGAAATGAACGAGCGCGACGAAGATTGCGCCCCGAGGGACGGAACATGGACCAGATCAATCGCGCCGCGACGCAGCCCGTCGCGCACACCCCGTCCGGCGACCTGCGCGGCCGTCGCGAAGGCCCAGCCCATGTGTTTCGCGGCGTGCCCTATGCCGCCGCGCCGACAGGCGACCTGCGCTGGAAGGCACCGCAGCCGTTTCCAGCCTGGGACGGCGTGCGCGAGGCGGCCGCGTTCGGCCCCTCCGCCCCTCAGGCCGGGCCGTCCGACGTGGCCGACATAGTCTCCATCGGCGGCGCGCCCGAGCCGACCAGCGAGGACTGCCTGAGCCTGAACGTCTGGACGCCCGCGGAGTCCGCTGCGCCCGCGCCGGTCATGGTCTGGCTGCACGGCGGATCGAACCGGATGGGGGCCGGCTCCCTGCCCTTCTATGACGGCGCCGCCTTCGCTCGCGACGGCGTGGTGCTGGTCAGCGTCAACTACCGCCTGGGCCAGCTCGGCTTCTTCGCCCACCCGGCGCTGACGGCGGAGGCCGCGCGCGCCGAAGCACTGGGCAATCAGGCCTTGCTGGATCAGATCGCCGCGCTGGAATGGGTGCGCGATCACATCAGCGCCTTCGGCGGCGATCCGGCGAACGTCACCCTGTTCGGGGAATCCGCCGGGGGACTCGACATTCTGGCCCTGATGACGACGAAGCGGGCGCGCGGCCTGTTCCACAAGGCTATCGTCCAGTCCGGCGGCGGCTGGCTGCCCGCCACGCCGCTGAAGATCGCGCACGAGCGTGGGATGGCGGCGGCCTCCGCGCTCGGCCTGAGCACTCCTAACGCCGAAGCCCTGCGCGCCGTCGCGCCCGAGAAACTGACAGCCGTTGAAAGCGCCTTCGGCCCCGTCATCGACGGTCGATTGCTGGACCGCGACCCGATCAGCGCCTTCGCGCGCGGCGACTTCGCCGACGTGCCGCTGATGATCGGGGTGAACAGCGGCGAGGATTCCCTGCTCAACTATGGCGGCGGGCTGAAGCGCTTTGGCCAGTTGATCAAGCCGAACGCCAAGTTGGCCGCCCTCTATCCGCAGGCGAACGGCGACGAGGAGCAACTGATCCGCCTCGGCTTCCGCGACTTCGCCTTCGCCGCCCCCGCGCGCTGGGTCGCCTCGCGTCCACGCAAGTCGAAAGCCTGGCTCTACGCCTTTGATTATGTGGAGGAAGATCGGCGCGAGACCATGTCGCGCGCCGCCCACGCCGCCGAAATTTTCCACGTCTTCGAGACCCTGGACCACCGCCCCGACGGCGCCCCGTCTGCGACAGAGGTCGACCGCGCGATCAGCGCCGCCATGCACAGGCGTTGGATCGACTTCGCCAGGACGGGCGCGCCGGGTGCCGACTGGCCCGCCTATGTCCCCGCCGACGACGCCTGGATGGTGTTCAACGACACTCCGGGCGGCGAGGTGAAGCGCGGCTGGTGGAAGGCGGCGCTGGACCACCACGGCCGCAAGGGCGGGTTGCTGATCCTGTTGCTGCGGGCGCGGGATCGCCTGCGAGGCCTGTTCTCGGCTAAACTCGCTTGATGACCGTCGCCGAGACCAAGCCGCGCGCCAAGGCGAAAGCCAAGGCCCCGCCCAAGCCCAAGGCCCAGAGGCGCGAGGAGACGACGACCCGCATCCTCGACGTGGCCGAGGCCCTGTTCGCGCGTGACGGCCTGCACGGCGTCACCCTCAAGGCGGTGGCCAAGGAGGCGGGCGTCGATACGGCCCTGCTGCACTATTATTTCGACGACAAGAACCGGCTGTTCTCGACCGTCTTCGGCCGCCGGGCGGAGGTCGTGAACCGTCTGCGTCTCGACAGCCTAGACCGATACGAGGCCGAACACGGCGACGCCATGACCGTGCGCGGGGCCATCGACGCCTTCCTGCGCCCCTTGTTCGTCCTGTTCGACGAGGGCGACAAGGCCTGGCTCAACTACGCCGCCTTGGTGGCCCAGGTGAACAACACCCCGGTCTGGGGCGGCGACACCATGCACCAGCATTTCGACCCCGTGATCGACCGCTTCATCGGCGTGCTGAGACGCATCGCGCCGGAGACGCCGCCGCGTCAGATCTACTGGTTCTATCACCTGCTATCGGGGTCGCTGACCCTGTCGCTGGCCCAGACCGGCCGTATCGACGTCCTGTCCGGCGGCCTGTGCAAGTCCTCGGAAATGGGCGCGATCTGCGACGCCATGGAAGCCGTCTTCACCGGCGGCTTTGAGGCCATCCGCCGCTGATCCGCCCTTGGCCTAGACGTAGCGGAGTTCCTGCAGATCGACTTCGCGGATCAGCTTCCGTGCTGTTTCTTCGTCAACCAGACGCATGCGTCCGAGGCGGACCAATTCTGCACGCTCGGCGGACAGGCCGGCCAGCCTGAGATGGCGCTCGATCTCGTCCGCTTGACGACCCAGCGTGACGTCGTCGCCTTCGACATGGGTGCGCGTTTCGATGCGATGGCGATAGACCTCCATCAGTCGCGCCGCTGTCTCGGCGTAGAGGTCCGGGTTGCTCTTGCCCTCGGCCATGGCGTGCTGCGTATCCTCAATGGCGCGCATGGCTGCGGAGGCGGCGGCGATGCGTGACCGATCCTCTTCCTCGAGATGCGACGGTTCGGGCGGCAGTTCGATCCCCTTCAGCAGCCGCGGCAAGGCGATGGTGGCCAGAACCAGAGAGACGATGATGACCCCTGCCGCCAGGAAGATGGCCAGGTTGCGCGCCGGCATGGGCGTGCCGTCGCCCAGGACAAACGGCAGGGTCAGGATGCCGGCCAGGGTGATGGCGCCGCGCACCCCGGCCAACGACATGACCGCCACCAGTCGCCAGCCGACCTTGGGCGGCGCGCTCTTGCCGCGTCGCCGGAACAGGGTGAATTTCAGCGAAGTCCACACCCAGACGAAACGAAGGGCCGCCAAGGCTCCGACAATGGCGAAGACATAGACCGCCAGCCACCAGATTTCCTTGTGCTGGGTCGTCTGAATGACCTCGGCCGCCCGCGCCATGATCGAGGGCATCTGTTCGCCCAGGATGACAAAGATCAGCCCGTTGGCGACGAACTGCACCGTGTCCCAGACCACGGCGCGGCGGATGCGCGTGGCCGCCATGGCCGAGCCCTGACGCTCGGTGAAGCTCATGGTCACGCCGGCTGCGACGGCCGCCAGAATGCCGGAGGCGTGAATGGTTTCGGCCGCCAGATAGGCGGCGAAAGGCATCAGCAGACTGATGAGAATCTGACCGCCGACATCCTCGCCCCAGCGGCGGCTGATCCAGCTCTTCAGCAAGCCAATGGCCAGGGTGACGACGATGCCGACCGCGACACCGGCCAAGGCGAGCCAGGCAAAGGTCCCGAAAGCATTGGTCAGCGAAAAGGCGCCGGTCGTGGCGGCGATCACGGCGATGCGCATGCAGGTCAGGCCGGTCGCGTCGTTCAACAGCGACTCCCCTTCCAGAATATGCATCAGCCGTTTGGGGATCGGCGACCGCGAGGCGATGGCGGACACGGCGATGGGGTCGGTCGGCGACAGGATGGCCGCCAAGGCGAAGGCCACGGCCAACGGCATGGCCGGGATCATCCAGTGGATGAGGAAACCCAATCCCACCACGGTGAAGACCACCAGCCCCAGCGCCAGTTCCAGAATGACCACCCGGTCCCGGAACAGGGCCTCCTTCGGAATCCGCCAGCCGTCGACAAACAGCAGCGGCGGCAGGAACAACAGAAAGAAGATGTCCGGCCGCAGGTCCACGGCCTCGCCCGTGATCATCACCACCCCGGCGCCGAGGGCGATCTGCACCAAAGGCAGGGCGATCCGTGTGATCCGCGCCACCCATCCTGACAGCACAACGGCCAGCAGCAGGAACAGGATGGTCTCGATCAGGTGCATAGGCTCAGTCGATGATGTCTGGGTAGAGGCGCTCCAGCCGTCCCAACGCCGATGGATGCAGGCGCACGACCAGATGGGTCCGTCCTTCGGCGTCCGTGTCGCGGAAGGTCACGCGGCCGTTTTCGTATAGCCAGGCCAAGGCCTCGCCCTGATGCGGCTGCAGCGTCAGACGGGTCTCGGGGTCGTCGTCGATCAGGCCGGCGATGGCCTCCCGCAAGGCCTCGATGCCCTCGCCGGTCCAGGCGGAGACCGCGACCGCCCTGCCCTCGCGCGTCAGACGCTCAGCCTGACCCAGGACCGCCTCACGCACATCGGAGTCCAGCAGGTCGATCTTGTTCCAGACTTCGAGAATACGGCGCGTCTTGCCTTCCGGCGTTGGGATCTGCTCCAGCACCGCCTCGACGTCCTTGGCCTGGGCGTCGCTGTCGGGCGAGGCGATGTCGCGGACGTGCAGGATCAGATCGGCCTCGCCCACCTCTTCCAGGGTGGCGCGGAAGCTCTCGACCAGTTCGTGCGGCAGGTCGGAGATGAAGCCCACGGTGTCGGCGATGATGGCCGGGCGGCCCTGCGGCAGACGGATGGTGCGCTGGGTCGTGTCCAGGGTGGCGAACAGCAGGTCCTTGGCGAAGACCTCGGACCCGGTCAGCCGGTTGAACAGGGTCGTCTTGCCCGCATTGGTGTAGCCGACAAGGGCCACTGACGGGAACGGGACCTTCTTGCGCGCCTGCCGGTGCAGGCCGCGCGTGCGGCGCACCTCTTCCAGTTCGGCCTTCAGCCGCACGATCCGGTCGGCGATCAGACGCCGGTCCAGCTCGATCTGGGTTTCGCCGGGGCCGCCGGTCGAGCCGGTGCCCCCGCGCTGGCGTTCCAGGTGGGTCCAGGTGCGGACCAGACGCGACCGCTCGTAATCCAGCCGGGCCAGTTCGACCTGCAACCGGCCTTCCTTGGTCCGCGCGCGGCGTCCGAATATCTCCAGGATCAGGCCGGTGCGGTCGATGACCTTCACCTCCCACGCCTTCTCCAGATTGCGTTGCTGGACCGGCGACAGGTCGTCATCAACGACGACGGCCTCGGCGTCGGCGGCGCGGACCAGAGCGGCCAGTTCCTCAACCTTGCCCGACCCGAACAGGGTCGCGGGCGCGGTAGAGCGCAGGCGCACGATCTCTTCGGCGCGCACGTCAAGGTCCAGCGCGCGGGCCAGGCCCGCGGCTTCCTCAAGGCGTTCGGAGGCCAGTCTGGGGCTGTCCGAGCGGCGGTCGGGGTGGATGACGACCGCCCGGATCAGCGGAACGGCGTGGTCGATAAGCTTGGAGGTCAATCAGTCTTCTTCGGCGTCGGGCTCGTACATTTGCACGGGCGCGGACGGCATGATGGTCGAGATGGCGTGCTTGTAAACGAGCTGCGACTGGCCATCGCGACGCAGCAGCACACAGAAGTTGTCGAACCAGGTCACGATTCCCTGCAGCTTGACGCCGTTGACCAAGAAGATGGTCAGTGGGGTCTTGGTCTTGCGGACGCTGTTGAGAAAGGTGTCCTGAAGGTTCTGGCGTTTGTCTTGCGACATGGCAGGTTGGTCCTGTTCTTGGTTCTTTTTCGCCGGCCAAGGCAGCCGGTGCGGACTCGTCGATCCGCACGCAACCTTAGACGCGGCTTCGCAGTCGCGGCAACGCCCTAAATGGCCTCTCGACGCGCCTGTTCAAGATAGACCTCGCGCAGACGGGTAGCGACCGGACCCGGCTTGCCGTCCGCGATCTTCGATCCGTCCAGCGAAACGATAGGCATGACGAAGGAACTGGCGGCGGTGACGAAAATCTCCTTGGCGCGCTTGGCTTCATCGACGCTGAACGGACGCTCGTCCAGTTCGATGCCCTCGACCTCGGCCAGCTTCAGGATCGCCGTGCGAGTGATGCCGCGCAGGATGTTGGCCTGGGTGTCGCGGGTGCGCAGCTTGCCGTTCTCATCGACGATCCAGGCGTTGGTGGATGAACCCTCGGTCACCAGTCCCATGTCGTCGACCATCAGGCACTCATAGGCGCCCTTCTCGCGCGCCGCCTGCTTGGCCAGGACATTGGGCAACAACCCCACGGTCTTGATGTCGCAACGGCCCCAGCGAATGTCAGGCATGGTCACGCCCGCCGCGCCCTTGGCGGCAAGGGCCTCGCCCTTGGACAGGTCGATGGTCTTGGAGGTGACGATGACGCTCGGCGGCGTGTCCTTGGGGAAGGCGTGATCGCGCGGCGAGGTTCCGCGGGTGACCTGCAGATAGACGATGCCGTTGCGCACCCGGTTGCGCCGGATGGTTTCCTTCAACACCCGCTCCAGGGCCTGGGCGGTCATCGGAATCGGAATGCGAAGCTCGGTCAGGCTGCGGGCCAGACGGGTCATGTGGCCGTCGAAATCGGCCAGCTTGCCGTCGAACACCGACCAGACCTCATAGACGCCGTCGGCGAACTGGAAGCCGCGATCCTCGATATGAACCGTGGCGCCGTTGTGCGGCTGATAGGTCCCGTTGACGTAGGCGATCCTGGACATCAGGCGCCCTCTCCTTCTTCGTCTTCGCCGCCGCGAGCAGGTGAAACGCCCAGCGACTTCAGTTTGCGGTGCAGTGCGGATCTTTCCATGCCGATGAAGGCAGCCGTGCGCGAGATATTTCCGCCGAAACGCATGATTTGCGCCGCCAGATAGTCGCGCTCGAACACTTCGCGGGCCTCACGCAACGGCAAGGCGATGATGCGGTCTGCCCCCAGCGATGAGGCGCCGCCCGATGAAGCCACCTCCTGCGGCAGCATGTCGGCGGTGATCGGCTCGTCCGGGTCGCCCGTGGCGAGAATCAGCAGGCGTTCGACATTGTTGCGCAGCTGGCGCACGTTGCCGGGCCAAGGGTGAACCTGAAGCACGGCGAGGGCGTCGTCCGCGACCCGGCGATGGGGCAGGCCCTGCGACGCCGACAGGCTGTCGACGAAATATTCAATCAGTTCGCTGATGTCTTCGCGCCGCTCGGACAGAGGCGGAACCCGGATCGGCACCACGTTCAGCCGGTGGAACAGGTCCTCGCGGAACCGCCCCTCGGCGATCTCAACCTTAAGGTCGCGCGCGGTCGAGGTGACGACGCGGACATCGACCTGAACGTCCTGTTCGCCGCCGACGCGGCGGAAGCGCTGCTCGACCAGGACCCGCAGGATGCGGCTCTGGCTCTCGCGCGGCATGTCGCCAACATCGTCCAGGTAGAGGGTGCCGTTGTGGGCGCGCTCAAACACGCCGATCTTGCGCGGGCGGCCATCACCGCCTTCTTCACCGAACAGTTCCACGTCCAGACGCTCCGGCGTCATGCCGGCGGCCGAGATGGCGACGAATTCCGATTTGGCGCGCGGGCTGGCGTCGTGAATCTGGCGGGCGACCAATTCCTTGCCCGAACCGGGAGGACCGGAGATCAACACCCGGCTATTGGCCGGCGCCACCTTGGCGATGGTGCCGCGCAGCAGTTGCGCCGCCGCAGACTTCCCGATCAGGCCCGTCGGGGCCATGGTCTGGGCGCGCAGGCGGCGGTTCTCGCGCTTGAGCGAGGCGGCTTCCAGCGCGCGCTCGACCACCACCACGAGACGGTCCGACTTGAACGGCTTCTCGATGAAGTCGTAGGCGCCGCGTTTCAGGGCGCTGACCGCAGTTTCGATATTGCCGTGACCCGAGATCATGACGACCGGCAGGTCCTCGTCCAGACCCTTGACCACGTCCAGCAGCTCGAGACCGTCCAGACCGCCGCCCTGCATCCAGATGTCGAGCACGGCCAGCGACGGCTTGCGCGCCCGGATCGCGGCCAGGGCCTCGTCCGAATTGGCGGCCACGCGGACCGAATGGCCTTCGTCTTCAAGCAGGCCCGAGACCAGCTCGCGGATGTCCGCCTCGTCGTCCACGACCAGAATGTCAGCACCAGTGTTTCGCATGACGCCTCTCTTACTCCGCCGCTCGCGCCGCGCCGGGGGCACGGTGAGCAGCCTTGCTGTCTTGGGTCAGGGGGAAGGTCAGGCACACCCGCGCGCCCGCCAAGGTCTCGGCGTCGGCCAGCTTCAGCTCGCCGCCGTGGTCTTCACAGATGCGCTTGACGATGGCCAGGCCGAGGCCTGTGCCCTTCTCGCGCGTCGTCACATAAGGTTCGGTCAGCCGATCGCGATCCTTGGCCGGCAAACCCACGCCGTCGTCTTCAATCGCGAAGGCAGCGACGCCGCTATCCACCGTCAGTCGGGCGATGATGCCGGTCGCGCCGACCGCCGCCGGTTCACGCAAACGCTTCGCGCTGACGGCCTCGCCCGCATTCTTCAGGATATTGGCCAGAGCCTGTCCGACCATGCGGCCGTCGCACTGCAGCACGACATCCGGGAGGGGCTCGATCAACTCGACGCCGATGTCCGCCGCCGCGACGCGCTGGGCGAAGACCGCCTCGCGCAGCATCTCGGCCGGGTTCTCGCGGGTGAAGCGCGGCGCGGGCATCCGGGCGAAGGACGAGAACTCATCCACCATCCGGCCGATGTCGCCGACCTGACGGATAATGGTCTCGGTGCAACGGTCGAAGACCTCGACGTCGTCGCCGACCTGAGAACGGTATTTGCGGCGCAGACGTTCGGCCGAAAGCTGGATCGGCGTCAGCGGATTCTTGATCTCATGGGCGATGCGACGGGCCACGTCGCGCCAGGCGGCGTTGCGCTGGGCGGTCACAAGGCGGGTGATGTCGTCGAAGGTCAGGACCATCTCGCCGCCCTGCCCGCCCTCGATGCGGACGCGCAGCCGGCGCGTTTCACCGTCGCGGCTGACGTCGATGTCTTCCTCGATATGGGCCTCGGCGCGCTCCGACAGTTCGGCCAGTTCCGGCGCGACCTCGCCCAGCAGCCGCCCCTGAACTTCCGTCTCACTGATCGCCAGAAGCTGGCGGGCGCTGTCATTGATGGCCGAGATGCGCCCCAGTCGGCCCAGGCCTCTGCCTCCGGCGCTACCGCCCGTCAGCCCGGTCTCGATGAACCGGCTGCGGCCCTGGGCGTCATCGCTGGCGGTTTTCAGCGCGGCCTGCTGGGTCATGATATCGCCGGTCATCCGGTTGAAGGCCTCGGACAGGACGACCAGTTCGCTGGGCGCTCCGGTGTTGTCGACGCGCGCGCTCAGATCGCCGCCGGACACCTGATCCGCCGCCTTCACCAGGCGGCCGATGGGGGCCGAGATCGAACTGGCCGCCGACATGGCCAGCCAGACCGCGCCGACCAGCACTAGCAGCGCCGTCTCCAGATAGCTGAGAGCGAAGGCCGCTTGAATCCTCGCCCGGCTTTCTTCCGCGGCGCGATAGGCGGCGATGGATTCCTCGCCGTTGCGCATCCGCTGGATCAGGCCCGGCGCCAGAGGGCGCACGACATAGAGGTAGGCGTGGCCGTAGTCCGGCAGCGGATAGAGAGCCCGCACCATGTCGGGGTTTTCCGTCACGGTCGTCGGCGCCACCTCGCCAGCGGCCACCGTCTCGAAAGCCTCACGCGGCGGAGCGACATAGGGCGGCGCGCCCGGCTGCTCGCCGCTGGCCAGCACCTCGCCGTCGCTGTTCAGGATATAGAGGGCCGGATAGCCGAAGAAGTCGCCGATCTGGGCCAGGGCCCGCGAGAACTGGATGCGGTTATCGAACAGGCCGCGCACCCCGCCCAGTTCGGTGGACATGGTCTCCAGATCCACCTCCAGCCCCGCGCCGACGTCGGCGACATAGGCTCGGCCGATCTCGGCGCCGTTCTCGACCGCCGAGCGGACATTGGTGCTGAACCACTGATCCACGCCCCGATTGACCAGAAGGCCGAAGACAAGCGCGATCAAAACCGCCGGAACGACCGCCACGAGAGAAAACAGGGTGACGAAACGAAGATGCAGGCGCGCGCCTGGATCGTTTCGGTTGCGCATCAAGCGCACCACGCGCACACCGATGACCGCCGCCAAGCCGCCGATCAGCACCAGATTGGCCAGAAGGACGAAGAGAACGAATTGGCTGGCCGCGGTACGGGCGTCTCCGCCCGCCGTCGCCCCCGGTGCGATCGCCACCAGCCAGATGGCGGCCGCTGTAATCAGGAAAGCGACGGCATAGGCCGCCACGAACAAGGCCCGAGCGCGACCGCTGGCCAAACGCCCCCAGAGCGAGCGCTCGGGGTCGTGACCTTCAGTAGTCTGCGCGGCGGGGAGGTCCGTCATTACCTCGCAGCTTCAACCAGCTGTGGCAGGTTTTCAACACCGGAGTTGCTGAATTGATCCACCGCAGGTCGCCAAAGGGCCGAAAGCGCCTGTTCGACCTCCAGCGGCGTCTCCAGCCGACACAGGCGGGCCTTGGCCGACCGCCGCTCCAGCGGATCATTCGGCCACGGCGCCTGCTCAATGTACCAGCCCAGATGCTTGCGGAACATCTTCAGCCCCAAGGGCAGGCCATAGAAGGCGACCGACCCGCGCAGATGCTCGATGACGATAGCCAGCCGCTCTTCGCGCCCCGGTTCCTGCAAACGCGTCCCGTCGGCCAAGGCCCGTTCCAGATGGGCCGCCAGCCACGGTCGGCCATAGACGCCTCGGCCCAGCATCAGACCGTTTGCGCCAGACAGGGTCAGCGCCTCCCTCGCCTGCTCCGCCGTGATGATGTCGCCGTTGACGATGACGGGGATGGACACAGCCTGCTTGACCTCGGCCACGGCCTCCCAGTCTGCGACGCCGGTATAGAACTGCTTGCGGGTGCGGCCGTGCACGGTGACCGCCGCGACACCCAGGTCCTCGGCTCGTCGCGCCAGATCGGCGGCGTTATGGCTGTTCTCATCCCAGCCCAGGCGCATCTTGACCGTGACCGGGCGACTGACCGCCGACACGACCGCGCCCATGATGGCCGCCGCCCGTTCCGGGGTGCGCATCAGAGCCGAACCGCAGGCCGCCCCCGTCACCTCCTTGGCCGGGCAGCCGAAATTCAGGTCGATGATGTCGGCGCCGGCCTTTTCGGCCATGCGCGCGCCCTCGGCCATGGCTGCGGGATCGCCGCCGACCAACTGGATCACCGTCAGCGGCAGACCGCCGCCCACGGCCGCGCGCCGCACCACGTCGGGCCGTCCGCGCGCCAGTTCGGCAGAGGCCACCATTTCGGTCGCGACATAGGTCGCGCCCAGCTTCGAGGCGAGCACGCGGAACGGCAGGTCGGTGATCCCGGTCATCGGGGCCATCAGCACCCGCCCGGCGATCCGCACGTCTCCGATTTGCAATCCTGCGTTCATATGGCCCTTACCGCCGACTGTTGAGCCTCTCGTCAAGCGGAACTGGGGCGCTTAGAAGGCCGACATGGGATTTGCAGCAATCGTGGTGGCGGCCGGCTCGGGCTCTAGAGCCGGTGGAGACAAGCAGTGGCGAGCCGTCGGCGGCCGGCCGAGGGGGCGCTGGTCGGTTGAAGCTCTGCTCGCGGCGGGCGCCGATTCGGTCGTCGTGGTGATCGCGCCAGGCGCAGAGACACGCGCCGCCGAGGCCTTGGCCGGTCTTTCTGGCTGGCGGACCGTCGTGGGCGGCGCGACGCGCGCCGGGTCAGTGCAGGCCGGCCTGGCCGCACTCGAACAGCCTGACGACACGCCTGTTCTGATCCATGACGCGGCCCGCCCCTTCCTGGACACGGCGGTGATCGAACGCCTGCTGAACGCTTTGAATTGCGCTGATGGCGCCCTGCCCGCCCTGCCCGTGGCGGACAGCCTGCGTCGCGGCGTGGACGGCCTGGTGGTCGGCGGCGTCCAGCGTGACGGCCTGTGGCGCGCTCAGACCCCACAAGCCTTCCACCTGAAGACCATTCGTGACGCCTACGCCGCCTGGACCGACGCCGAGGCGCCGACGGATGAGGCCGCCGTCGTCGAACGCGCCGGCGGCCGCGTCCGTCTGGTCGAGGGCGACGCCCGCTTGATGAAGCTCACCTACCCAGAGGATTTCGCCATGGCCGAGGCCCTGCTGCCCAAGACCTTCCGCACTGGCCAGGGCTTCGACGTGCATCGCTGGGGACCCGGAACCTCGGTCTGGCTGTGCGGCGTCGAGATCCCGCATGACCAGACGCTGATCGGTCATTCCGACGCCGACGCCGGCCTGCACGCCCTGACCGACGCCATCCTGGGCGCCATCGCCGATGGTGATATCGGCGACCACTTCCCCCCGACCGACCCGCAGTGGAAGGGGGCTTCGTCTGACCGTTTCCTGGTCTATGCGGCCGAACGGGTGGCCGCGCGCGGGGGCCGGATCGTCAATGTCGACGTCACCCTGATCTGCGAGCAACCCAAGGTGAAGCCGCATCGTCAGGCCATGCGCGAACGGCTGGCCGAACTGCTTTCGCTTCCGCTGGACGCGGTCAGCGTCAAGGCGACGACGACCGAGGCCCTGGGCTTCACCGGGCGCGGCGAAGGCCTGGCGGCCCAGGCCGCCGTGTCGGTGGAACTGCCCGCCTAGACCTTGGCCAGATCGGCGGACGCCCGCTCCAGAACGGCGGCCGGCGTTTCGCCGTCCTGCATCTCGGCCACGCCGACATCGAACTCGACCACGAAGGGCGAGCGATCCTTGCCGGCGTCAAAGGCGGTGCAGGCGATCACCGCCGATATGCGCTCCGCCGCCAGCCGCGCCGCCGCCGCGCCGGTGGCCGGCAACGCCAGGGCGAACAACTCCGGCCCCAGGCGTGCCGCCGTGTCCTCGACCCGCACCAGACGCGACACCATGGCTCCGATCTGCGGCATGGCGCGTTCCAGCCAGCCGCCGCCGCGCGACTGTATGACGGATTCGCTGTCCGACACTCGCAGGACGCACACCGACAGCGCGCGATTACGCGACCGCGCGCCTTGCGCCAACTGCGCCAGATGCGAAGCGAAAAGGTCTCGACTGAACAGGCCTGTGGCAGGGTCCATCAGGTCGGAGCCGCGCACCGAGTCCAAGGCCCGACGTATGGCCTGACGGCGGCGATGATTGCGCGCCAAGGCCAGGACCCGCTGGGCGGTCTCGTCCTCGGGCGTTTCCGCCGCCGCCACGTCGGCAAAGCCCCGACGGAACAGATCGGCCAGCTCGACCTCTCCGGCGCCGCGCAGATAGAGGATCAGAGGAATGTGATAGAGGCGGGTGTTCCGCTTCATGCCCGAGGCGATCGACAGGGCCGGCGCCTGTTCCTGCCCGCCCCACAGCACGGCGGCGTCAAACGCGCGCTCATGCAGATAGTCGAATGCGGTATAGGGCGTCGGCGCCGCGACGACCTCGGCGCCCGCCGCCGCCAAGGCGTTGGACATGGCCAGAAAGCGACGATCCGCCGCCCCCGCCGTGAGAATTTGCAATGGGGTCTCGCCCGTATCGGGTGCTTGCAGCGTCACGCCGTGGGCCGCGAACGTCGCCTGCCTCAAGCGGAATTCTTCTTCGGCGACGCCTGCCCGCGTCAATTGCTCCAGCCGCAGGGCGGCCTGCGCCGGATGCGGCGGCGACGACATCGTCAGGTCGGCGTCATGACCCTCAGCCGCGTCGGCGCCGACCATGAGGACCGGCAGATAACGCGGTGAAGCGGCTTCGCGCAGTCGCTCGACGATCTGCCGCCCCTCAAGGCCCGGCAAGGCCACCACGGCGGCATCCACGCTCAAATCCTGCAGGGCGTGCGCGGCGGCGTCGAGCGTCCGCGCCGTCATGGTGGACCACCCCAGCCTGTCCAACCCCTCGCACAGCGGGCCGATCAGGGCGTCATCGACAGCGACGACCAGTACGCGCGGATCGGAATCCAAAAAGTCTCTCCTAGCCGCCCGGTCGGTTCCCCCGAAGCCGATGTTCCGAGCTCAACCGATGATACTGTCCCCGTCTCGTCTAGCAATGGGGCCGGCGCCGACGGTGTTACAAATTCAGTGACGTCCACAAAGGGTATCGCCGCACGCCGAATGAGGTTAATCGGTCGCTTTGACGACGACTGAGGCCTCTGGCTTGAATCCACAATCCCGAATGACAGCCCTGCCCCTGTTCTGGGGCAAGCTGGCGGTTCGCGCCTTCTCCCGCAGTTGGGGGCGTGACGTCATGCTCTATACGGGCGGCGTCTCTTTCTTCGCGCTGCTGGCCGTCTTTCCCGCCATCGCCATCCTGATCGGCTTCTACAAGGCCGTCCTGTCCATCAGTCAGGTCAGCGAACAGGCGGCGGCCCTGGCCGACGTTCTGCCCCATGCGGCCCGCGCCATCTTTGTCGGAGAGGTCGACCGCCTGGCTCACACCTCCGCGCGCACTGTTTCGGCGCAAAGCGCCTTGGCCCTGGTAATCGGCGGCTACGCCGCGCACCGTGGTTTCAAGGCCTTGTTGGCAGGTCTTAACCTGATCCACGATGAGACCGAACCGCACGGCTTTTTCAAATTCAATCTTCTGGCCGTCTTCGTCGCCCTGTTCGCCTTCGCGCTCTTCACCGTGGTGTCGGGCGCGGTCGTGACGTCGCGGTTGCTGGAACATACTCAGGAAGCGCGGCCGCTCGCCTGGCTGGCCTTACCGCTCGACGGGCTTTGGCCTTCGCTTGGTCTGTGGCTCGGATTGACCATGCTCTATCGTTACGCCATGTCTCACAAGACCCGCGTCGCCTGGGCGCCGGCGATGCTGGGCGGCCTGACGGCGACGATCATGTCCCTGATTTTTTCGTGGCTGTGCGCCATCTATGTCGAGCAGATCGCTCAACTCGGGGCCACCTACGGCTCGGTCGGCGCCGTCGTGGTGCTGCTGATCTGGCTGTCCTGGAACGTCAACGCCATCTTCTATGGCGGCGCCTTCGCCACGGAACTGGAAATCGCCTGGAAGCCGGAAGAAACGGCGCTTGAAACCAGCGCCTCGGTCGTCAACCTGTCGGAACGGCGCCAGTCTCGACAATGATGCGCAGGATTCCGTCCTGCGCCTCGATCCCGCAGACGGTCCCGCCCAGGTCCGCCATCAGATAGGGCACGTCGATCCGCGCCATCGGGTCCGTGGCCAGCAAGGTCAGACGCACGCCTGGCGCTAGCCCCTCCATCGCCTTGCGCAGCCGCAGGCTGGGCACAGGACAGCGGTGTCCTCGCGCATCGACCAGGATGGGTTCGCTCACGCCGTCACCGCGTCCAGCAGCAGAGCCAACGCGACCCGGACGCTTTCCAGCCGCACCGCCTCGCGCCCGATCTCGCCAAAGCGCCGCTCGACGTGAACCACGCCGCCCTGGGGACCGACGGCGGCGAAATGCACCAGGCCGACCGGCTTTTGCAATGAACCGCCGCCTGGTCCCGCGATTCCCGTGATGGATACGGCCGCCGAGGCCAGCGAGCGATCAACCGCCCCCAGGGTCATGGCCCTCGCTACCGGCTCCGACACCGCCCCGAACTGGGTCAGCAAGCCCTCGGACACGCCCAGAAGCTCGGCCTTGGCCTCATTGCTGTAGGTGACGAAGCCTCGGTCCAACGCCGCCGAGGAACCGGCGACCGCCGTCAGCGCCCCGGACACCAGACCGCCGGTGCAACTCTCGGCCGTAGCGATCAGAACGCCCGCCTTGATCGCCGCGTGGATCACGGCTTCGGCCGCAAGCTGAATATCGTCGGGGAACATGACTATGCGCTCCGTCTGCGAGTCGGTCTAAGTCTGTCGGCAGGGGGCGGGTCAGACGACCCCGCCGATGCCAGCGGATCGCGAATGACCGATTCCACCATGACGACGGCCCTTCGCAAGGGCGATGCGATAACACCCGCGCTGTTCGCCGTCGCCGTATTCACCTCGGCCTCGCTCGTTTTTGTCGTCCAGCCCATGGTGACCAAGCTGGTCCTGCCCATGCTGGGCGGGTCGCCATCGGTGTGGAACACCTCGATGGTCTTCTTCCAGACGGCGCTGCTGGTCGGTTACGGCTATGCTCACCTGTTGCAGCGAGTGCGATCGCTGAAGTGGCAGGCGGCCATCCATCTGCTTCTGCTGCTGGCGGCGGCCCTGTTTTTGCCCCTTCAGATCAGCGGCGTCCTGGGAGAGCCAAACCCGTCCACGCCGACCGCCTGGTTGTTGACCACCCTGACCCTGTCGGTCGGTGCGCCGTTCGCCATCCTTTCGGCCACCGCCCCCCTGCTCCAGGCCTGGTACGCCCGCGTGCGCGCCGGTCACGCCGACGGCCAGAACCCCTATGTCCTCTACGCCGCCTCCAACCTGGGCAGCTTCCTGGCCCTGCTGGCCTACCCGGCCCTGATCGAGCCTCTGATGTCCCTGTCCGGCCAAAGGAGGACCTGGACCGGCGGATACGGCCTGTTCGTGGTTCTGGTGCTGGCCTTGGCCGCCGTCGTCTGGCGTCGCCGGGTTCAGGACGCGCCCGAGCCCGCGCCACTGGCCGTCAGCGCGCCGATCCCCTGGCGCGAGAAGGGCATCCTGATCCTGCTGGCCGCCGCTCCGACCAGCCTGATGCTAGGCGTCACCGCCCACCTGTCGACCGATGTCGCCTCCGCCCCGTTTCTGTGGGTCGCGCCTCTGGCTCTCTACCTGCTGACCTTCGTCATCGCCTTCCAGACCAGACCCTGGATCAGCCTGCCTATCACGCTGGTAATTCAAGCGGCCTTGGGCGCCATCGTCGTCAGCCTGGTCGGGATGAATACGGGCCAGTGGCTGCTGCTGTTGCTGGGGCATCTGGCGGCCTTCTTCTTCACCGCCCTGATGTGTCATCAGCGATTGGCGGTGCGACGGCCCGCGCCGGACCGGCTGACGGAATTCTACCTCCTGCTGTCACTGGGCGGCGTCGTCGGCGGAGCCTTCAACGCCCTGATCGCGCCGACCATTTTCAACGGCGTCTGGGAATACCCGTTGGTCATGGTTCTGGTCGGCCTGGCCCGCCCCTGGGGCGAGGGCGCCCTGTCGCGCCGCCAGATCATCATCCTGATGCTGGGCATAGGCGTGGCCGCCGCGCCGCCGATCATCCTTGAGATCATGCGCTACAATCCCGAGTTCCGCGCCCTTCTGAGCGATCAGGCGAGGCTGCAGATGGTGCAGTTGATCCTTGGAGGGGCGGCGATTTGCGCCTTCCTGGTTCGAGATCGTGCCTTCCTGTTCACCATCATCATCGCCGTCATCACCCTGTCGGCCCACCACGTCGGGCGCGGTTATGACTGGAACCTGACCGAGCGCAGCTTCTTCGGCGTCATGCGGGTGGCCGTCACACGCGACGACGGCATGGGCGGAGACGTTCACGTCCTGATGCACGGCACGACGCTCCACGGCGCCCAGGCTCGCGCGCCCGGCTTCGCCTGCATGCCGACCATGTATTACGCGACCGCCACGCCCTTGGGCCAGGCGGCGCAGCGTATTCAGGCTCGGGGTCCCGCCGCCAAGATCGGCATCGTGGGCCAAGGTTCCGGCGCCATGGCCGCCTACAAGCGCGCCGAAGACGAAATGACCTTCTTCGAGATCGATCCCATGGTGGACCGCGTGTCGCGTGATCCGTCCTGGTTCACCTACATTTCGAACTGCGCCGACGGCCCGATCCGCACTGTTCTGGGCGACGCCCGCCTGACCATGGCGAAGGAGGCGCCGGGCACCTATGATCTGCTGGTCATCGACGCCTTCTCATCGGACGCCGTGCCGACCCACCTGCTGACGGTCGAGGCCATTCAGGGCTATCTGGAGCTGCTGAAGCCCGACGGCGTGGTGATGCTGCACCTGTCGAACCGCAACCTCGAGATCACCATGCCGGCCGTCGCCGCCGCCCGTCAGTTGGGCGCAGCAGACCTGCATCAGATCTACATCGAACAACCGCACGCCCCCGAAATGTCCGAGGCCTCGACGGAGGCTTTGGCCATCTCGCCGACAGCCCAGGGCCTGGCTGATTTCAAGGCCGACCGACGCTGGCGCAAACTGGCCCCGACCGAGGTGCGCCCCTGGACCGACGACTACGTCAACCTGTTCGGCGCCCTGATCCGGCAGATGAAGGGGCGCGGCTAGGCCGCGCCCGCCACCCGCGCCAGATCGGCGGTGATGCGCTCGGCGACCTTGAGGCGGTCGTCGGGCGTGGGCCAGTCGCCCTTCACCACGATCTTCTGATCCGGGCGAATTTTCCAGAAGGCCTGGTTCTTCTGGATCAGACCGACCAGCCCCATCGGATTGGGGAAGCTGTTGTTGCGCAAGGTCAGCACCGCGCCCTTGGGCCCGATGTCGATCTTTTCGATCGAGGCCGTGCGACAGTTGGCCTTGATGCCCACGATGCGCAAAAGCTGCTGCGCCTCGTCCGGCAGCGGGCCAAAGCGGTCGATCAGCTCCGCCGCCATGGCCTCGCGATCTTCCATTTTCTCGGCGTCCGACAGACGACGATAGAGGCTGAGGCGAACGTTCAGGTCCGGCACATAAGTCTCAGGAATCAGAACCGCTGCGCCGACGTTGATCGACGGCGACCAGCCACGGTCGGCCACTTCCTCGCCCTGCTCGCGCAGTTCAGCGACGGCGTCTTCCAGCATCTGCTGATACAGCTCGACCCCGACCTCGCGGATGTGGCCCGACTGTTCGTCGCCCAGCAGGTTGCCGCCGCCGCGCTGGTCCAGATCGTGGCTCGCCAGCTGGAAGCCGGCGCCCAGATTGTCCAGCGACTGCAACACCTGCAACCGTCGCTCAGCCGACAGGCTCAGCGGCCGCTTGGGGTCCGTCGTCAGATAGGCGAAGGCCCGCGCCTTGGACCGACCGATGCGGCCGCGGATCTGGTGCAACTGGGCCAGCCCGAACATATCGGCGCGGTGGACGATCAGGGTGTTGGCTGTCGGAATGTCGATGCCGCTCTCGACGATGGTCGTCGAGACCAGCACGTCGTACTGCCCGTCGTAGAAGGCGCTCATCACCTCCTCCAGCTGGGTCGGGCTCATCTGGCCGTGGCCGACGACGAACTTCACCTCGGGCACCTGCTCGCGCAGGAACTTCTCGATGTCCGGCAGGTCCTTCAGACGCGGCGCGACGTAGTAGGCCTGACCGCCGCGATACTTCTCGCGCAGCAAGGCCTCACGCACCAGCACCGGGTCCCACGGCGTGACGTAGGTCCGCACCGCCAGACGATCGACCGGCGGCGTGGCGATGATCGACATCTCGCGGATGCCCGACAGCGCCATCTGCAGGGTACGCGGGATCGGCGTGGCGGTCAGGGTCAACAGGTGAACATCGGCCCGCAGGGACTTCAGCTTCTCCTTGTGCTTGACGCCGAAGTGCTGCTCCTCGTCGACGATAACCAGGCCCAGGTCCTTGAACCCGACCTGTTCGGCCAGAACCGCATGGGTGCCGACGACGATCTCGAAGGTTCCATCCTTCAAGCCCGCGCGCGTCTCGTTGGCGTCCTTGGCCGTGACCATGCGCGACAGGTGCCGCACCGTGATCGGCCAGCCGGCGAAGCGCTCGCTGAAGGTCTTGAAATGCTGGCGCGCCAGCAGGGTCGTCGGGCAGACGATGGCCACCTGCTGGTCGCTCATGGCCACGACAAAGGCGGCGCGCAGGGCGACCTCGGTCTTGCCGAAGCCGACGTCGCCGCAGATCAGGCGATCCATCGGCGTCCCCTTGCCCAGGTCTTCCAGCACGTCGCCGATGGCGTTCAGCTGGTCGTCCGTCTCCTCGTAAGGGAAGCGGGCGCAGAACTCGTCGAACAGGCCGGACGGCGGCGTGATGGCGTCGGACACGCGCAGCGCACGCTTGGCGGCCAGGGCGATCAGGCCCTCGGCCATGGCGCGCAGCCGCTCCTTGGCCTTGGCCTTGCGCGCCTGCCAGCCCGCTCCGCCCAGACGGTCCAGCTGAACCCCGTCGGCGTCCGTGCCGTATCGGGTCAGAAGGTCAATATTTTCAACTGGCAAATAGAGCTTGCTGTCACCGGCGTAGAGCAGTTCCAGGCAGTCGTGCGGCGCCTCCTGGATTTCCAGCGTCCGCAAGCCCTCATAGCGGCCGATGCCGTGATCGAGGTGGACCACCAGATCGCCCGCCGTCAGGGCCGAGGCCTCGGCCAGGAAGTTGGAAGCCCGTCGCTTGCGCTTGGGCCGCGCCAGGCGGTCGCCCAGGATGTCGGTCTCGGAAATGACCGCGACTTCATCCGTGACGAAGCCGTGCTCGACCGGCAGGACGGCGCGCAGATAGATATCCTTGGGCGCCGCCAGAACGTCGTCCCAGTCGCGCACAGGCAGGACATGAGTCAGGCCGTGATCGCCCAGCATGGCCGCCAGACGCTCGGCCGAACCTTCGGACCAGGAAGCGAACAGGACGCGCCTGCCCTGCCCCTTCAGCGCCTCGGCGTGCTGGGCCACAGCAGCGAACAGGTTGACGCTGTCCTGCGACCGCTCAGCGGTGAAGCTGCGGCCCAGGCGGCCCCCGGCGTCCTCGCCCGATCCGTCCGACAGCGACGACAGGCGGCGCACGGCGCGCCCGGCCAGGGCGCTGTTCCAGTCGCCTTCGTCCAGGTAGAGACTCTGCGGCGTCGGCGCGCGATAGGCCGCGCCGCCCTTGCCCTTGGCGGCTTCCTTGCGCGCCTCATAGGCGTCGGTCGTCAAGTTCCAGCGCTCGACGCGGGCCTGTTCCACCTGACTGTCGAGGAAGACGGGGGCGCTGTCCGGCAAGAAGTCGAACAGGGTGTCGAGACGCTCGTAGAAGAGCGGCAGCCAGTGCTCCAGCCCCTGACGGCGCGCGCCCTCGCTCACGGCGGCGTACATGGGCTCCTCGCCCGGCGCGCCGAACAGATTCAGATAGCCGCTGCGGAAGCGCGAGATGCTCTCGGCGTCCAGCAGGACCTCAGACACCGGCAGCAGCGCGACCTGCTTCAGCTGTTTGGTCGAGCGCTGGGTCTCGGGGTCGAAGGCGCGAATGGATTCCAGTTCGCTGCCAAACAGATCCAGACGCACCGGCTCGTCGAAACCGGGCGGAAAGACGTCGATGACGCCGCCGCGAATGGCGTATTCACCGCGTTCCGACACGGTCGAGGCCCGCACATAGCCGTTGGCCGCGACGTAGCGTTCCAGCGCTGTCGTATCCAGATCGCGGCCAACCCTGGCCTCGAACCCGGCCCCGGTGACGGCCTGACGCGGCGGCGTGCGTTGGGTCACGGCGGCGATGGTGGCGACGACCAGCAAAGGCCGGGCGTCGGACGGGTCGCGCTGGGCCAGTCGGGTCAGGGTCGCCATGCGCTGGGCCGCGACCGAGGCGGTCGGGCTCAGCCGGTCATAGGGCAGGCAATCCCAGGCCGGATACTCAAGAACTTCAAGGTCCTTGGCGAAGAAGCTCAATGCCTGAACGAAATTGCCGGAGCGCTGGTAGTCCCGCGCCACCAGCAGCCCCACGCCGCCCTGGGCCTTCAGCCGCTCGGCGACAACCAGCGCGTCCAGCCCCTCGGGCGCGCCGCCCAGTTCGACGTCACGCCGCGCCATCGCCTCACTCATCAACCGATACCCTTGGCCACTTCCGCCGCAACGTGTTCCCGCATGAAGGCCCTGATGCGCGCGAGCATCGGCCCGTCGAACTCGGGCGGGGTCGCCTCCTTCTCGATGATCCAGGCGTAGAGGTACTGATCCTCTTCGTTCAGAAGGTGCTCCAGCTGATCCAGCTCGGCGTCGTCCATCGACGGGCCGATCTGGTCGACGAACGGCCCCAGCACCATGTCGGCTTCGCGGAAGCCGCGCCGCCAGGCGCGATAGGCGATCCGGCCGAGTCGTTGTTTCCGGGCGTCCTCTGGACGTGAATCAATATCGGCCACGCGGTTCCTTGCCCGGTCCGTTCAGGTGAAGAGTTGGATCAGATAGCGTTCCCGTTCCGTTTTCGCCAGCTATGCTGAGGCTAATGCGGCCCGAGATTCTTTTTCCCCTGGTTGCGGACGTCTCCACCCTGAAGGGCGTGGGGCCCCGAAGTGCGCCCCTGGTGCAGAAACTGGCCGGCCCTCTGGTCCGCGACGTCCTTTTCCTGTCGCCATCCGGCATCATCCAGCGTCGCCGCACGACCGCCGCCGCCGCCGTCGAGGGCGAGATCGGCGTCTTCGAGGTTTTGATCGACCGGCTGATCCCGCCGCACAAGATCGGCGCCCCGATCAAGGTGCGGGCGTCCGACGAGACCGGCTTTGTCCACCTGATCTGGTTCGCCGGTTCGCCCCGCCATATCGAGAGCCTGGCCCCGCGCGGCGAGCGACGGCTGGTGACCGGCAAGGTCGAACGCTTCAACAACGAGGTGCAGATCGCGCACCCCGACTACATCCTGCCGTTGGACAAGGCCGACGAGATTCCGCTGTCGGAACCCGTCTATCCGGCGACCCAGGGCCTGACGTCGCGGGTGATGCGCAAGCTGGCGCAAGGGGCGCTGGCGGCGACGCCGGAACTGGACGAATGGCAGGACGCCGCCTGGCTGGCGGCGAGGCGCTGGCCCGGTTGGCGTGCGGCATTGGAAAGCCTGCACGCACCGACTTCGGAGATGGACCTGACGCCCGAGGCCCCGGCGCGCCAGCGTCTGGCCTATGACGAGCTGTTCGCGCACCAGTTGGCCTTGGCTCGCCGCCGGCGCGCACGCCAGATCACGCCCGCAGCGCGCATCACGGCGGGCGAGGCCTCGCAGCGGATGCTGGCCGCCCTGCCCTTCACCCTGACCGGCGCCCAAGCCCGCGCCATCGAGGAAATCCGCGCCGATCTGGCCTCTGGCGAGCAGATGGGGCGGTTGCTGCAGGGCGACGTGGGTTCGGGCAAGACCGCCGTCGCGGCCCTGGCCCTAGCCGACGCGGCTTCCAGCGGTTTCCAGTCCGCCCTGATGGCTCCGACCGAAATCCTGGCGCGTCAGCACTATCAACGCCTGGCCCCGATGCTGGAGGAAGCCGGCGTCTCGACCATCCTGCTGACCGGCCGCGATACTCAAGGCGAGCGCCGTCAACGGCTGGCGGCCCTGGCCTCCGGCGAGGCGCACGTCGCCATCGGCACCCACGCCCTGTTCCAGGACGCGGTCCAGTTCCATCGTCTGGCCCTGGCCGTCATCGACGAGCAGCACCGTTTCGGCGTCAACGAGCGTCAGCGGTTGCAGGGCAAGGGCGAAGGCGGCGTCCATCTGTTGACCATGTCGGCCACGCCGATCCCGCGCACCCTGGAACTGACCCAGTACGGCGAGTTGGAGGTCAGTCGCCTGATGGAGAAGCCGCCGGGCCGCACCCCCGTCGCCACCGCCGTCCTGCCCCTGGTCCGGATCGGCGAGGTGGCCAAGCGCTTGAAGATCGCGATCGACGACGGCGCCCAAGCCTACTGGATCTGCCCCCTGGTGGCCGAATCCGAAGCCATCGACCTGGCCGCCGCCGAGGAGCGCGCCAATGACCTGCGGCGCATCCTTCAGGTCGAGGTCGGCCTGGCCCACGGCCAGATGCCCGGCGCAGAGCGTGAAGCCGTGATGACGGAGTTCGCGGAGGGGCGCATTCCCCTGTTGGTCGCCACCACGGTCGTCGAGGTCGGCGTGGACGTGCCCAACGCCTCGATCATGGTCATCGAACACGCTGACCGCTTCGGCCTGGCCCAGCTTCACCAGTTGCGCGGCCGCGTCGGACGCGGGGCCAAGTCGAGCGCCTGCATCCTGCTGTACGGCGGTCAGGACGGCGCCCTGGGCGAGATCGCCCGCGAGCGCCTCGAAACCCTGCGTCGGACGGAAGACGGGTTCGAGATCGCAGAGGAAGATTTCCGCCTGCGCGGCGGCGGCGATCCCCTGGGCCTGAAACAGAGCGGCTTCCCCGCCTATCGCTTCGCGGACCCGATCAAGCATCGCGCGCTGATGTTGGCGGCTTCCGACGACGCCCGCCTCATCCTGGGCCGCGATCCGGACCTGACCAGTCCGCGCGGCGAGGCCGTGCGGGTGCTGGAAGCCCTGTTCGACTGGCGCGCCGAGCGGACGGGCGCTGATTAAAGGCCTGGCGCCCGCTGCGCCTTCCAGGCCGTCAGCCGCGCGTGGGCGTCTGCCTCTGTGTCGGCGTAGAAGAGGTTATAGGGGCGCGCCTTTCGTCGGTCGGCCCAGCCACGGAATTCGCGGAAGGATTCTGATTTCAGCACAGTATGTCGCAGCAGACCGTCCCGGCATTGCGTGGTGATCTGACGGTCGATGAAGGCCGGGCGAACGCCCCATTCCAGCCCCGTAGCATTGGCGGCGCCCAGGTGACGGCGCGCCGGAACCATGGCGCCGTCGTCGCTGCCAGACACGGGATTGACGCACAAGGCCGGGCGATCCGCCAATTCAACCAGTTGACCGCGATCATTCCAGACCAACGCACGTCTCAAACGCCGACGCGCGGCGCCCTCATCGCCTTCCCCCACCTGCGACCAACCGACCACGCAACCGGTCTGGCTGCGAGTATGACAGGCGGGAATCGTCGTCGTGCGGTCCAGACTGACGGTGGCGTCGATCAGATAGACCGCGACCAGGCGCTCGCGCAGAGCGTCATTGTTCGCGACGCGATCGTAAACCAGACGGGCGACCAGATCCGCGCCCTGTTCGACGCCGGCCAGAATGATCGGTCCATCAGGATGGAGGGCGAGCCATCGGTCGAAGGCTTTGTCGATGTCTCCATAGGCAAAAGCCCGGGCCTCCCGTGCATCTTCGCGCAGCGTCAGACGCGTGTAGAGACTGGCCTGACGATAGCGCGGGGCGCTGATGGCGCCGGCGCGGGCGAATGGACCCGCATAGTTGGGGATCACCACCCGCGTCAGATAGGCGTCCGCCTTCCTGTCGCCGATAGAGCCGTTCCATCCTTTTCCGCCATCATAGGTCGTGGAATGAACGAAAAAGATGGCCGCAGCGTCCGCGCCAGGCGCCCGCGCGTCCTGCATGGCCCAGGCGTCTGATCGCGCGTAGTCCGGCGCAGGAGGCGGCTCATAGGTCTGGAACGGCACCTGAGGATCCAGTCCCGCTTTCAGGATATCGCCGCGCCAGACGGCCACGGCCGCCACCAGGATAAAGACAACCACAAAGCCCGCGTAGCCGACCCACTGGCGCAACGTCAGGCTGGGTATCTTCATCGATAGGAATCCGGCTGGCTCAGGAAGTCCTGGACGTAACGGCGCACGCCTTCCTCCAGCGGCGTCGACTGGCCGCCGTAACCGAGGGCGCGGATACGATCCATGCTGGCCTCGGTGAAATACTGATAGCGGTCGCGGATCACCTCGGGCATGTCGATATAGGCGATGGAGGCTTCCTTGCCCGCCGCCGCGAAGGTGGCGCGCGCCAGATCGGCGAAGGAGCGCGCCTGGCCCGATCCGGCGTTGAACACGCCCGAAATGTCCTCACGTTCCAATAGCCACAGGATGATGTTGACCACGTCGTCGACGAAGACGAAGTCGCGCAGTTGGCCGCCGTCAGGGTAGTTCGGGTTGTGCGAGCGGAACAGGCTGACCGTCTCGCCCGCCTGCACCTTGGGCCAGATCTGGGCGACGACCGACTTCATGCCGCCCTTGTGGCCTTCATTGGGGCCGTAGACGTTGAAGAACTTCAGCCCGGCCCACTGGGGCGGCGCCTCATCACGGTCGGCCTGACGCACGGCATACTGATCGAACAGATATTTCGAATATCCATAGGCATTTAGCGGACGAAGCGCATTCAAGCTCTCAGGATCATCGCGATCCTCGAACCCGGCCTCGCCGTCGCCGTAGGTGGCGGCCGAGGAGGCGTAGATCATCCGCACGTTGCGCAC
>JALAGW010000270.1 GCA_022712235.1 Brevundimonas sp.
CCGCTGCGTCCAGCGGAGCCAGCGCCCCGCCCGCCACGTCGTCCAGACCCATGGCCTGCATCAGATTGCGCATTTCCTGACGCGCGGCGACGTGGGCCAGCGACACCGATACCGGACGGATGTCGTTCGACAGGTCGGCGACCGTCAGACCGAAGGGGAAGAGTTCGCGATAGATGACCCGGTCGCGCAGGCCCGGCCCGACGCGGAAGCCGACACGCTTGGCCAACTTCTTCATCCGCTCTTCCAGACGGCGCCGGTTGCGCGCCTCGGCCACGGCCAGACGGTTGGTGACCACGATCCAGTCGATCGTCACCTGACGTCCCTCGGTGATGGCGCGGTGCTTGCGCGCCTCCCAGACGCTCTCTGAGTAGATGGAGGGCTTCTTCAGCTCCAGCGTCACCGGATCGACCTCGCCCAACAGGTCGAAGTCGACGAAGCTGTCATTCATCGGCGTCACGATCTGATCGGCGCGCCCGTGCGCGGCGCGCGACAGGGCCGTATCGCCGCCCGGCGTGTCGATCAGGATGACATCGGCGACGGCCTGCGCCTCCGCATAGGCAGCCTCGAATTTCGTCAGCTGTTCGGCTTCGTCCGCCTTGGCCAGGGCCTTGCCGTCGCCCATGTCGGGCACGATCGGCAGCGGCAGGTCGTGGCCGTTGGCCGCCGTCCAGGCCGCGCGGTTCGAGAAGAAGCGCTCCATCGACCGCTGACGCAGGTCCAGATCGATGATGGCGACCTTCTTGCCCGCGTGCAGCAGGCCGGTGACGATGTGAATGGCCAGGGTGGACTTGCCGGCCCCGCCCTTTTCATTGCCGATGACGATGACCTGAGGCTGCGCCATGTTGGACCCCGATGTTTCGACGGACGCGACTCAAGCGGTCGCTCCCCGTCCCAGAAGCCCTAGATCGGGCCAAGGGCGTCAGTCGTCAACGAAACCTTAAGCCGCGCCTGTGGACGACCCGGCTTCTGCGGCCCGAACACACCAGGGATCGGACGCCGCCACGCGCTCGCACAGCGCCCTGGCCTGGGTCGATCCGGCGCGAACCTTCAGCCGCACCAGACGCCGGCCGTTGACCTCGACCGGCTCGAACACCGGGTTCAGACCGCCCTGCTCCAATCGATCCCACGCCGCCTGGGCCGAGGCCTGACTGGCGTAGGCGCCCAGTTGGATCAGAACAGCCGAAGACGGCGCCGTGACGGCCACCCGGCGCAAGGGCTGAGCCTCGGGTTGCGCTGGCTCCGCAGCTTGCACCTCGGCCGGCGCCTCAGGATCATGGAAGACCGCAGGCACGGCCGGCAGGACGGTCGCCGCCGTGGCGGTCAGCCCATCGCGAGCATCCCAGAGTTGATGCGGCGTCAGAAGCTCGACCTTCAGCGGACGCAACCCCGCCTCTTCGGCGTTGCGCGGTCCGACAGGTTCACGCGCGGGCTCAGGCTTGGCCGACAAGGGAATAGCCGCGATCCGGTCCGCCACACCCTCGAACCGGTGCGGATCAGCCTCCGCCATGCCGCAGCCGGTCAGCAGCACCGCAAGGGCGCTGACCGATCCGAACCGCAGGATGACGGAAGCCTTCATGCCGTCATGCTGAACCCAGTCTTTTGAGACAGGGTTGAGGAACAGGCTTAACGCCCGTTAAGCCCTAGCCTCAGCCGATGGCGCCGACGCAGCCTTCCACGTCGCCCGGCGCCACGTCGGCGTCGGTCAGGGCCAAGGTCCAGCCATGGTTGGTGTTCAGGCCCCAGCGGCGCGCGCCCGAGCCGTCGCCGGCGTCGCCGCCGACCGTCACCACCACACGGCGCCCCGTCGGCAGGGCCGGAGGATCGATCTTGCCCACGGCCAGCGAGGTCGGCGTCTCGCCGCCGTAGCCGTCGAAGACGCTCAGCATCGACCATTCACGGCGCAGGCCCATCCACCAGGCGTTATCCGTATTGATCGACAGGACGGCCACGCCGTGGCCTTCAGCCGCATGGGCCAGGGCGGCCTGCGGGTCGCGCACCAGCTTGATGTCGGCGGCGGCGCCGAAACGCAGGCGGGCGCCGTCCACGGCCTTGGCCGGATCGATCGGGGCCCAGACATGGACCTGCAGACGGCCCTGACGAGCCAGGCCCCAGCCGACGATTTCGCGCCACAGGTGCTCGACCGCCTCGCGGTTCTCGGGTTCGCACTGCTTCAGGACGCGGGCCTGAACGGCCTGCTCGCGGTCGGGACGCAGCTTGGTGTGCGGGCCGGTCGGGGCGTCCTTGGCCTTGCCCACCTGGGCGGCGACGGCCAGACGGCGCTCGAACAGTTCAAGGATCTGATCGTCCAGGCTGTCGATCTCGGCGCGCAGGGCGGCCAGCGCCTTCTGCTCGGGGCTCAGTTCAGCGGTTTCAGCGGGCCAGACTTGCTGGATATTGGATTGCGGCATGGGATCAGGCTTTCGGCATGGAATTTCGATGGGGAGATCGCGTCCGCCGAGACATCAGGCAGGGACGCGTGCAGAGGCCGCTTGGGAGAAGCGGTCGCCAGCGAGACTGTCAGGTTTGGTTAGAAGCCCGACGCCTCAGCCGGCGTATCGAAAGCCGTAATAGCCGTAGCCAAAATAAAAGCCGGCCACCGCGCGCGTGGTGGTTTCAAGGGTCATTTGTGCGCGCAGCGAGGACATGAATCCGGTCCAGTTTCTGGATCAGGGTCGATCCGACCGGACCTTAAAGACGCAAACTTCGTGCGCCGTCAACCTTCAGGCGCTGTAAACAGAACAAATCGCGTCCGGTTGTCGCTGAAATCCTGCAGATCGTTGCGCAGAACCGACAGGCCGTAAACCTCGGCCGCGCGGGCCGGCGCCACGGCGGCGCTGGTCACATCGCCGGCGTCAGACACCGCAGAGG
>JALAGW010000271.1 GCA_022712235.1 Brevundimonas sp.
ACCAAGCGCCTCGGTATAGACCACGCCGTGATAGGACACCTCCGGCTCGTTCAGGCGGCGGAAGCGCGCCTTGTGCTCGGCCCACGGGAAGTTGCCGCTGTCGATGATGGCCCCGCCGATGCTGGTGCCGTGCCCGCCGATATACTTGGTCAGGGCGTGTACGACGATGTCGGCGCCATGCTCGATCGGGCGTGTCAGGTAGGGGGTCGGCACGGTGTTGTCGACGATCAGCGGCAAGCCTTGCGCGTGGGCCGCGTCGGCCAGTGCGGCGAAGTCCACCACATTGCCCAGCGGATTGCCGATGGACTCGCAGAAGACCGCCTTGGTTCGCTCATCGGTGTTGGCGGCCACGGCCGCCACGTCCTCGGCGTCGATGAAACGCACCTCGATGCCGTATTGGGGCAGGGTGTGGGCGAACAGATTGTAGGTGCCGCCGTAGAGGGCGCCGGTGGCGATGATGTTGTCGCCGGCCTCGGCGATGGTCAGGATCGCATAGGTGATGGCCGCCATGCCTGAGGCGGTGGTCAGAGCCGCGATGCCGCCTTCCAGCGCCGCCAGACGTTGTTCCAGCACATCGGACGTCGGATTCATGATGCGGGTGTAGATATTGCCCGCCACCTTCAGGTCGAACAGGTCCGCCCCATGCTGGGTGTCGTCGAAGGCGTAGCTGGTGGTCTGATAGATGGGCACCGCCACCGACCTGGTCGTCGGGTCGGGCGAATAGCCGGCGTGGACGGCGAGCGTGTCGAACTTCATGCGTTTCCCCGGGGAGTCTGACGCGTGAACCGCGCCTTCATTCCCCGAGGCTAGCAAACCCCGAACAGCAATGGGATTTCAGATTTTCTGCGGAGCCGGTCAGATTTTCTAACCGGCCGCTGCTTCAGCATCAGTTGTTGAACAGGAAGTGCATCACGTCGCCGTCCTTGACGACATAGGCCTTACCTTCCGCCCGCATCTTGCCGGCTTCCTTGGCGCCCGCTTCGCCCTTCAGCGCGACATAGTCGTCGAAGGCGATGGTTTCGCCGCGGATGAAGCCTTTTTCGAAGTCGGTGTGGATCACGCCGGCGGCCTGGGGGGCGGTGGCGCCGACCGGGATGGTCCAGGCGCGGGCTTCCTTGGGACCGACAGTGAAGTAGGTCTGCAGGCCCAGCAGCTTGTAGGCTTCGCGGATCAGGCGGTTCAGGCCGGGCTCTTCCAGACCCAGGGTCTCGAGGAACTCCTTTTGCTCCTCGTCATCCAGGACGGCGATTTCCGACTCGATCTGGGCCGAGATGACCACCGAGTTGGCGTTGTCCTCGGCGGCGCGCTTGGCCACCAGGTCGGACAGCTCATTGCCCTTGTCGGCCGAGCCTTCCTCCACGTTGGCGACGTAGAGGGCGGGCAGGGCGGTCAGCAGCTGCAGCATGTCCCAGGCCTTCTTGTCCTCCTTGGACACCTCGGCCAGACGCGCGGGCTTGCCGTCGCGCAGCTTCTCGAGCGCAGCGTCGATCAGCTTCAACGTCAGCTGGGATTCCTTGTCGCCGCCCTTGGCGCGCTTCTCGACCTGAACGCGACGGCGCTCCAGGCTCTCGAGGTCGGCCAGCATCAGCTCGGTCTCGATGATCTCGAGGTCCGAGATCGGGTCGATGCGGTTCTCGACGTGGGTGATGTCGTCGTCGACGAAGCAGCGGGCGACGAAGGCCACGGCGTCGCAGTCGCGGATGTTGGCCAGGAACTGGTTGCCCAGACCTTCGCCCTTGGACGCGCCGCGCACCAGACCGGCCACGTCGACGAAGGTGATCCGCGCGGGGATGATCTCCTTCGACCCGGCGATGGCGGCCAGGGCGTTGAGGCGGGCCTCGGGCACGGCCACGTCGCCGGTGTTCGGCTCGATGGTGCAGAACGGATAGTTGGCGGCCTGGGCCGCCGCCGTCTTGGTCAGGGCGTTGAACAGGGTGGACTTGCCGACGTTGGGCAGGCCGACGATCGCGACTTTAAGAGCCATGGGATTCCTCGTGAGCGCGAGCCTTTAGCGGGTTCGGGCCTGTTTGTCAGGTGCGAGGACGATTGTACCCTCTCCGTTGGGAGAGGGCTTGAGCCTCCAAGAGCGAAGCGATTGGAAAAGGCGAAAGGGTGAGGGGGCTACCTGTAAGTCGGCGTGAGCCGTGGCGCGGCGGCTTGCGCCGACGGCTGCCGCCAACCCTCACCCTTTCGCGCAAGAACACTCGCTGACGCTCGCGTGCGCTCAAGCCCTCTCCCATCGGGAGAGGGAAGGCGCGGCCTATTCCTCGCTATCCACCACCGGCGGCTGCTTGATCTCCGCATGCACCCCGATGGCCGGGGCCTTTTCGAAGGTCAGGGTGAAGGAGGCGACGCCGCCGTCGACCAGAGGATCGCGCAGGCCCATCAGCATGACGTGGGTCGAGCCCGGTTTCAGCTCGACCTTCTGACCGGCGGGCAGGGGCAGGCCGTCCTTTAGCTCGCCCATGCTCATGACGCCGTTTTCCATCTTCATCTCATGGATCTGGGCGCTTTCGGCCAGGGCCGTCGAGACGCTGAGCAGGCGGTCGTCGGAACCGGCGGTCAGGGTGACGTAGCAGCCGCCGGCCTTGGCCCCGTTCGGCGTCGGGCGGCACCAGGCGTCGGCGACCGTGACGGTTCCGGGCGCGGCGGCGGGTTCGGCGGGCTTGTCGGCGGGTTGGCCGCAGGCGCCGAGGGCGAGAAAGGCGGACAGGGCGAGAATGCGTTTCATGGCGGGTCTCTTCTTTCAGGAAACGACGGGGCGGGGCCGCATGACGCGTCTTGCGGCGAAATCCAGCAGCAGGACGGTCACGAGGCTCAGTCCCGTCAGGGGATAGAGGATGCAAAGCGGGATGACGATCCCCAGCACGGCGAACCGCGCGCGAGGACCCGGCGGGGCCGGCGGCGCCCCCAGACGGCCGTGCGACAGGCTGGGCGGGCGGCGCTTCCACCACATCACCAGACCGCTGACGCCCAGCAGCCAGACGCCGATGCATCCGGCCAGCATGAGCAGGCGGTTGATCTGGCCGAACTGCGTGCCCTGGTGGGTATAGACGCCCCATTCGATGGCCTTGGCCCCGGCGCCGAAGCGGTCGAAGCCGATGTCGGCCAGAACCGCGCCTCTGGCAGGGTCGATGTAGAGGGTGCGACTATCCTGCACCCGGCGAACCTGGGCGGTCACGGTATAGGCTGTGCCGGGCCGGGCCGGGATCGACACCGTATAGGGGCGCGGCAACTCGCGGGCCTCGGCGGCGGCGAGGACCGCCGTCAGGTCCTGCCGGTTATGGGACGGCGACGGCAGGACGCCGCCCTCCATGGTCCACCCCGCCCCGGCGGGATGGTCATGATGCTCGGCCCTTTGCCAGGCGCCGGCCACGGGCGCCGGCGGACGGCCCCAGCCGCTGGCCTTGACCACGCCCATGACCTGATCGCCCCAGACGGCCGACCACGGCATCCCCGTCACGGCCAGAAACAGGATGATCCCGCCGACGTAGAGGCCGACGAGGGCGTGCAGATCGCGCCAGAAGGGGCGACGGCGCGCGTCGGTCTCATGCGGGATCAGCATCGCGCCCTGACGCCGTCGCGGCCACCACAGGTAAAGTCCCGTGGCGCACAGGACGATGGTCCATCCGGCCACGATCTCGATCAGGATGTTCAGCGCCTTGCCCGCCGCCCCGCCGAACAGGCTGAGCGAGTGCAGCTTCTTGATGGTTTCGGTGACGCCGCCCTGGTCGATGACGCCGGTCACGCGGGCCGTGTGCGGATCGACGAAGACGGTCTTCTGCGATCCGTCCGGGCGGTCGACGCGCACCCGCACCGCCTGGGCGGGCGAAGCCGGCAGGGTCAGATTGGCCGCGCGGCCGCCGCCGGCCTTGGCGGCGCTGGCGATCCAGTCGCCCGGCGCGGCCAGCGTCGTCGCCGGGATGACCTCGATCATCCGGCGGTTGGCGAACTGGTCGATCTCGTCCTTGAACAGATAGAGGCCGCCCGTCAGCGCCAGCAGCATCAGGAAGGGCATGACCAGCACGCCGGCGTAGAAGTGCCAGCGCCAGACGGCCCGATAAGCGCCGGACATTACGTCCGGCGCCTTGGCCCCCATTGAGGAAAGGCGGCCCATCAATAGACCAGCCGCAGGCCGACAAAGACCGAACGGCCCTCGCCGGGGAAGAAGACGGCGGTGGACGCCGTACGGGCGTCGGTCACGGCCGAGAACTCCCCGACGTAACCTTCGTCCGTCAGGTTTCGCGCATCGACATAGACCGAGGCGTTCGGGCCGATGTCGAAGCCGCCCGTCAGGCCCAGCAGGGCATAGTCGGGGGCCTTCATCGTATTGGCGTAATCGACATAGGGGCTGCTGATCCGCCACTCGACCGAGGGGGTGACGAAGACGCCCGACGGATGCCGCCAGGTCAGCTCGGCCCGATACTGGTGCTCAGGCACGACCGGCAGGCGGTTGTCGCCCCAGCGCGCGTCCCCGTCGAAGCGGAAGTCGCTCCAGTTGTATGTCTGGCGCAGCAGCAGCGACCCGTCCGCGATTTCGACCGGCAGACGCCAGTCCAGACCCGCCTCGATCCCTTGGTGGATGGTCTTGTCGGCGTTGAAGGTGGCGGCCGGAATGTCCGGGCCGGTGATGAAGTTCAGCATCTCGCCGTCGATCTGGCTGCGATACGCCGTTACGTCCCAGGCCAGTGGACCGCGCCGCCCGCGCGTGCCGATCTCGGCGGTCCAGGCGTCCTGAACCTCGACGGGCGTGAAGCCGGTCAACGGGGCCTGCACCAGGGCGCCATAGGTCGGCGGCTCGACCGATCGCGTGACGTTGGCGAAGACCTGAGCCCCGCTCTCGGCCTCCCACAACAGGCCCAGACGCGGCGAGAACCAGTCGTAGTCGATGCTGTCGTCATTGGCCGGGTTCATGCGGTCGGCATAGTCGCGCGTGGCCCGGCCCCAGGACCCGCCCGCCACGAGCGCCAATTGCTCGGTGACGACCAGCCGCCCCTCGGCGAAGACGTCCAGGCCAGACGCCTCCTGCCGCGCGTCCGCCGTCTTTGCCCCCGGCAGGCCTTTCAGATTGACGTAGCGAAGGGCCTCGACCTCTCCGTCCCGCCACGAGAAACCATAGAAGGCGTCGGCGCGCAGGCCCGCCACCTGACCGGTCCAGTCGATGCGGCCGAAGGCGCCGCGTGTGGCGCTGTCCTGATCCATGACCTGAAAGATCGGGTGGTAGAGCGACTTCTCCCAGCCCCAGACGGCGCCCTCGAACAGGGTGGACTCGTTGAAGCGCCAGCGGGTCTGCAATGTCAGGCGTTTGACCGTCAGGTCGCGGGCCTGATCTCCGGCCAGAGCCGAGGCCGAGGCCATGCGCGGCGTCTTCAGCGCCTGATCCAGGGTCGGGGCGCCGGGGATGTCCTGTTTGATGTCCGCCGCCTGGGCGATCAGGCGCACCTCGCGATCCTCGCCGAACGCGCGCCCGGCATTGACGGTCAGGCGGCCCTGCGACTGTTCGCTATGGTCGCGCCAGCCGTCGCTCTTCATCCCGGTGACGGCGGCGTAGACGTCCCAGTCGCCGGACGTGCGCGCCACGGCGGCGTGGCCGCGCACGGAGCCGAAACTGCCGCCTTCCAGTTGCCACAGGTTCTCCTGCCGGGCCGTGCGGCCGGTGGGCGTCACCAGATTGATCGCCCCGCCCAGATGCGCCCCGCCGAAGCGCAGGGTGTTCGACCCCTTCCATACCTCGATGTAGCGGGCGCTCAGGGCGTCCACGCCCTGAAAGTCGGAGAAGCCGTCGGCGTCGGCGAAGGGCACGCCGTCCTGGGCCAGCAGGACGCCGCGCTGGTGGAAGCCCTGGGCTATGCCCGAACCGCGAATGGATAGACGGCTTTCCTCGCCATAGCGCTTTTGCGCCAGGACGCCGGGGACGTTCCTCAGGGTGTCGGCAAAACCTTGGGCAAAGCGGTCAGCGTAGCTTTCGGCCGAGACGACGGCCACGGCGCCGGGGGTGCGGCTCAGGCGGTCGCGGGCCTCGGCCACGACGGCGGGGTCTTCGGCGTTGCGGCGGCCGGTAACGATGATGCTGTCGACGACGGTTGTTGGGCCCTCAGCCACAGAGGCGTGAGCGAAGGCGGGCGCCAGACAGGCGCCGATGAGCAGCGCGCACGGCGCCGCGGTGGTCTTGAAAGACATGGAAGATCAAATCCTGAAAACAGAGGTGCGGTCGCGGGCATCGTCCTTGGACGCGCGCGAGGCGGCAGAGGTTTCTGATTTCAGGCGTGGGG
>JALAGW010000272.1 GCA_022712235.1 Brevundimonas sp.
GCAGATAGATCAGCATCAGCCGTCCGGCCGTGGCCGCCTTGACCTTGGTCACCAGATCGCGCGCCCGTTCCTGCAGGCCCGCGCGTTCCAGAAGGCCGATCACCGGCAGCACCAGCCAGGTGATGTGGAAATAGCGGTTGTCGTTAAAGGCCTGACCAAAGCGCGCAATGGTGTCGATCCCGGCCTGAAACAGCGCGCGTGCGTCCACGCCCGGCCCGACCGCCGCCAGCACCCCGGTGGCGATGGCCGCGACCAGAATGACGATCAGCGGATTGATCCGGGCGACGAAGCCCGCGACCACGATCGCGATGCCGATAAGCACAAGCATGGACTCAGATCCTCCCCAGAATCTTTGCCGGAATACTCCCCCCGGAAGGGTCGCGCGGATCAACCGCGCGTGGAAGCCTCTTTCGCGCCGAAGCCGCCGCCGCCGGGCGTTTCGATGACGAAGACGTCGCCGGGCGACATGGCGACCTCAGCCGTGGCCCCCAGCGCCTCGACGCTTCCGTCGGTGCGTTCGACCCGATTGACGCCGACTGATCCGGGCGTCCCTCCGTCCACGCCGAAAGGCGGCACGCGGCGGTGGTTGGACAGGATGGACGCCGTCATCGGCTCTAGGAAGCGCACCCGGCGCACGGCGCCGTCGCCGCCGTCATGGCGTCCTTCGCCGCCAGAGCCGCGCCGGATGGAGAATTCCTCCAGAAGCACAGGGAAGCGCGTCTCCAGCACCTCGGGGTCGGTCAGGCGGCTGTTGGTCATATGGGTCTGGACGGCGGCGGTTCCGTCGAAGTCAGGCCCGGCGCCCGATCCCCCGGCGATGGTCTCGTAATACTGACGCGCGTCGTCGCCGAAGGTGAAGTTGTTCATCGTCCCCTGGCTGGAGGCCAGGACGCCCAGCGCGCCGTACAGCGCATCGACCACGGCCTGGCTGGTTTCGACATTGCCCGCCACGACGGCGGCGGGATAGCGCGGGTTCAGCATTGAGCCTTCCGGCACGATCAGTTCGATGGGCTTCAGGCAGCCCTCGTTCAGCGGAATGGCGTCGTCCACCAGGGTGCGGAAGACATAGAGGGTGGCTGCCCGCGCGATCGACAGCGGGGCGTTGAAGTTGGTCGGCAGCTGATCGCTGGTCCCGGTGAAGTCGACGACCGCGCTGCGGGCTGCGGTGTCCACGTCGATGCGGACGCGGATGACGGCCCCGTCGTCCATCTCATAGGCGAAGGCGCCGGGCTTCAGGGCGGCGACGGCGCGGCGGACGGCTTCCTCGGCGTTGTCCTGGACGTGACCCATATAGGCGATGACGACGTCACGGCCGAACTCGCCGGTCATGCGGATCAGCTCCTGGGCGCCGCGCGTGCAGGCGGCGACCTGGGCCTTCAGGTCCGACAGGTTCTGATCGACATTGCGTGACGGCCAGGGACCGGAGGCGAACAGGGCGCGGGTTTCCGCTTCGCGAAGCTTGCCCGCATCAACCAGCAGGAAGTCGTCGATCAGCACCCCTTCATCGTCCACGCTCAACGAGTTGGCGGGCATGGAACCGGGCGTGATCCCGCCCACGTCGGCATGGTGGCCGCGCGCGGCGACGAAGAAGGCGGGCTCTGCGTCATTGTCCAGAAACACCGGCATGATGACGGTGATGTCGGGCAGGTGGGTGCCGCCGTTGTAGGGCGCGTTCAGCATATAGACGTCGCCCGCCTTCATGCCGCGCCCGTCAGCAGCGCCGCCGCGCGAGGCGATGACGGTACGGATGCTCTCGCCCATCGAGCCCAGGTGAACCGGGATGTGCGGGGCGTTGGCGATCAGCGAACCGCCCGCGTCGAAGACGGCGCAGGAGAAGTCCAGCCGCTCCTTGATGTTCACCGAATAGGCCGTGGCGCGCAGGGCCTCGCCCATCTGTTCGGCGCAAGCCATGAAGCGGCTGTTGAACACCTCCAGCATGATCGGATCGACGTCGGTGCCGATGGCGGTGCGGGCGGGCAGGGCGACGACCCGCTTCAGCAGCAGGTTGGCCGCCGCATCGACCGAGGCGCGCCAGCCGGGTTCAACGACGGTGGTGCCGGTGTCTTCAAGCAGGATGGCCGGGCCGTCGACGTGGGCGCCGGGCTTCAGCGCCTCACGGCGATAGACAGGCGTCTGGCGATCCGCGCCCGCCATGCGAACGCTCAGGGAGGCCACGGCTTCGGGCGCCGTTGCTGTGTAGGCGAACGTCTGAGACGTCTCCGGCGCCTGATCCGAACGGCCGACCGCCTCGACCTCCAGGGTCTCGACCACCAGGGCCTTGTCCTCGGCGAAGAAGCCGAAGCGGCGGCGGTGCGTCTGCTCGAAGGCGGCGGCCATGTCGGCGGCGGCGCCGAAGGGCACGGTCAGAGGCGTATCGGAGCCGGCGAACTTGATCTCGGCGCGGGCGATGGTCGAGACGGCGGCGGCGTCGAAACCCTGGGCCGTCAGATCGCCGCGCGCCGCGTCGGTCAGCTCCTCGACCCGTTCGGCCAAGGCGGCGTCGGCGTCGGGCGAGAGGGGCAGGGCGACGGTCGTCTGTCGGATGGCGCGAACCTCGGCCAGGCCCATGCCATAGGCCGACAGCACTCCGGCGAACGGATGCAGCAGAACCTGGGTCATGCCCAGGGCGTCGGCCACCAGGCAGGCGTGCTGCCCGCCCGCGCCGCCGAAGCAGTTCAGCACGTATTTGGTGACGTCATAGCCGCGCTGGATGGAGATGGAGCGGATCGCTTCGGCCATGTTCTGCACGGCGATGGTGACGAAGCCCTCGGCCAGTTCGCCGGGCGCGACAGCGCGGCCGGTCGCGGCCTCGACCTCGGCCGCCATGGCCTCGAACTTCGCGCGCACCGCCTCGGCGTCCAGGGGCTGGTCGGCGTTCGGGCCGAAGACGGCGGGGAAGA
>JALAGW010000273.1 GCA_022712235.1 Brevundimonas sp.
CTCCTGGCGGCGGTTGTTCTGTGGTCAATGTGGATGACCCGGGCGGAAGCCCGGGTCGACACATGAGGTCCGATCAGGCGGGCTTTTCGGCCAGACGCTTGTCCAGATAGGCGCCGACGCGACGGTCAACGGCGTCGATATGGTCCTGCCAGAAGTGGCTCGCGCCTTCTTCCAGTTCGTAGTCGATGACGATGCCCTTCTGGGTGCGCAGCTTGTTGACCACGCGCTCGACCTCGACCGGCGGCACCACGGTGTCGGCGGTGCCGTGCAGAAACAGACCCGAGGCCGGGCAGGGCGCCAGGAAGCTGAAGTCGTACATGTTCGAGGGCGGCGACACCGAGATAAAGCCGTCCGTTTCCGGGCGACGCATCAGAAGCTGCATGCCGATGTAGGCGCCGAACTGATAGCCGGCGACCCAGGTCTGGGTCGCGGCGGGGTTGTTGGCTTGCAGCCAGTCCAGGGCCGTGGCCGCGTCGGCCAGTTCGCCGATTCCGCTGTCGAACTCGCCCTGCGACTTGCCGACGCCGCGCGAGTTGTAGCGCAGGGTGGCGAAGCCGCGTTGGACGAACAACTGGTGCAGGGTCACCGCCACCGGGTTGTTCATGTGCCCGCCCGCCTTGGGGTGGGGGTGCAGGATCAGGGCGATCGGCGCATTGGGGCGCTTGCCGGGCGAATAGCGGCCTTCGATGCGGCCCGAGGCGCCGGGAAGAATGACTTCAGGCATGGATTAGCGGAATCCTGTCTTCAACTGTCGTTTCGCGGGCGGACAATACTTGACCAAGGCAGTAGGACTTTCTAAGTCCGCTCGGCGTGGCGCACTTGTCTGCGAGGGCGCGGGTTCTAACACATGAGCCCCGAAAAGCGTGAAATTTTTGAGGGCATTCCATGCGTCTGTCGACAAAGGGACGATACGCCGTGATGGCGATGGCCGATCTGGCGCGCAACGGCGCGGACCGGGCGGTGTCGCTGGCCGAGATCGCGACGCGTCAGGAAATCTCTCTCAGCTACCTGGAACAGCTGTTCGCGCGCCTGCGCAAAAGCGGTCTGGTCAAGAGCGTGCGCGGACCGGGCGGCGGCTATCGGCTGGCCCGCGAGGCCTGTGAGACCGCCGTGGCCGAGATCGTCCTGGCGGTCGACGAGCCGATCCGCGCCACCCGCTGCGTCGGCGCCGGATCGCCCAAGGGCTGCATGATCAAGGGCGAGCGCTGCATTACCCACCACCTCTGGGAAGACCTGGGTCAGGAGATTCATCGCTATTTGGCCAGCGTCAGTCTGGAGGACGTGATCCAGAACCGCACGGGTCAGGCGCGCATGGGCGCGGCGCCGGCGGCAGCGGGTATGGAGGCGGCGGCGTGAGCGTCTATCTGGACTACAACGCTTCGGGACTGGTGCGTCCCGAAGTGCAAGGGATCATGGCCAAGGCTCTGGCCGACAACGGCAATCCGTCGGCGGTTCACGCCGCTGGCCGCCGCGCTCGCGCGCGCATCGAGACGGCGCGGGCACAAGTGGCCGAACTGGTCGGGGCCGATCCGACCGCCGTGGTCTTTTCTTCGGGCGGCACCGAATCCAATGCACAGGCTGTCGTCAGCGCCCTGGCGGCGGGTTGCGAGCGGCTGATCGTCGGCGCGACCGAGCATCCTTGCGTGGCCGAGGCGGCGACGGCGTCGGGCGCGCCAGTCGAGGTCCTGCCTGTCGATGAAAACGGCCTGGGCGATCTGGTCTGGCTGGCCGAGGCGCTGACGCGTCCGGGGCGGGCCGTGGTCGCCATCCATCATGCGAACAATGAAAGCGGCGTGATCCAGCCCATCGCCGAGGCGGCGGCTCTGGTGCGCGCGGCGGGCGGCTGGCTGCATGTCGACGCCATCCAGTCGGCGGGCAAGGTTCCGGTCGACATGCGGGCTCTGGACGCGGACAGCCTGACGCTGTCGGCGCACAAGCTGGGCGGGCCGCAGGGCGTGGGCGCTCTGGTGCTCAAGGAAGGCGTCGCCGCCGTGCGCATCCTGCATGGCGCGGGTCAGGAGCGCGGCCTGCGCGCCGGAACCGAGAACGTGCCGGGCATTACCGGGTTTGGAGTAGCAGCCGATTGCGCCGCGCGCGATCTGAGCGAGGCCATGTCGCACGTCGTATGGCGCGACGCGGCCGAGGCCAGGGTCAAGGCGGCGGGCGCGACCATCATCGGCGGCGACGTCGAACGTCTGCCCAACACCCTCTTCATGGCTGTCGAGGGCTGGGACAGCCCGCAACAGCTGATCACCCTGGATCTCGTCGGGGTCATGGTCTCGGCCGGCTCGGCCTGTTCGTCGGGCAAGGTCAAGCCGTCGAAGGCGATCAGCGCCATGGGCCTGGATCATCTGGCGACCGGGGGCGTGCGAGTCTCCGGCGGCTGGGGCACGACCGAGGCCGACTGGGACCGGTTCGCCGAGGCCTGGGTCACGGCCTGGAACAAGCATAAGACGCGCCTGTCCGAGCGCGTGAAGGAAGTCGCGTAAGTCATGGCTGCTGTTAAGGAAACCGTCGAAGCTGTCGCCGCGCTGGAGAAGTATGCGCACGGCTTCACCTCGGACATCGAACAGGAGTTCGCGCCCAAGGGGCTGAACGCTGACATCGTCCGCTTCATCTCCGAAAAGAAGGGCGAGCCGGAGTGGATGCTGGAATGGCGCCTGGCCGCCTATGAGCGCTGGCTGGCGATGGAGGAGCCGACCTGGGCTGCGGTGAAATACGAGCCGGTCGACTATCAGGACCTCCATTACTACGCTGCGCCGAAGCAGAAGGAGGGACCGAAGTCGCTGGACGAGGTCGATCCCGAAATTCTGGAGGTTTACAAGAAACTGGGCATCCCGCTGAAGGAGCAGGAGGTTCTGGCCGGCGTGCAGGGCGCGCCCAAGGTGGCCGTGGACGCCGTCTTCGACAGCGTCTCGGTCGTGACCACCTTCAAGGAGGAACTGGCCAAGGTCGGCGTGATTTTCATGCCGATTTCCGAGGCCTTGCGCGAATATCCTGATCTGGTGCACCAATATCTCGGCTCGGTCGTGCCGGTGTCGGAC
>JALAGW010000274.1 GCA_022712235.1 Brevundimonas sp.
GACCACGCCCTCGCCCACGATCGGGTGGTACAGCTGGCTGATCTGATAGCCGGTCGGCAGGTCGGGATAGAAGTAGTTCTTGCGGTCGAACTGGCTCTTCAGATTGATCTGCGCCTTCAGGCCCAGCCCCGACTTCACCGCCTGCTCAACGCAGTGCCTGTTCAGGGTCGGCAGCATGCCGGGAAAGCCGGCGTCGACCAGTGACACCTGCTCGTTCGGACCCGCGCCGAAGCCCACGGCCGCACCAGAGAACAGCTTGGCGTTCGACGCCACCTGGGCGTGGATTTCCAGCCCCATGACGATTTCCCAGTCGCCGGTGCGACCTTTGATCACTGTTTTGTTGTCAGACATGCTCACCACCACTTGGCCGGTTTGGCGACGAAACCGGCGGAGTCTTCCAGTGCGGCTGCGACCTGGAAGACGGTCGCCTCATCAAGGGCCTTGCCGATGACCTGAAGGCCCAGGGGCAGACCGTCGCTGCTCAGACCGGCGGGCACCGAGATGCCCGGCAGACCGGCCAGATTGGTCGTCACCGTGAAGACGTCGTTCAGATACATGGTCAGCGGGTCGATCTGCTTGTCGCCCAGCTTGAACGCCGCCGTCGGGGTCGACGGGGTCAGGATGGCGTCCACCTTGCCCCAGACGTTGTCGAAGTCCTCGGCGATGCGGCGACGCACCTTCAGGGCCTTGACGTAGTAGGCGTCGTAGAAGCCGGCCGACAGCACATAGGTGCCGATGGTCAGGCGGCGCTGAACCTCCTTGCCGAAGCCCTCGGCGCGCGAGGCGGCGTAGAGGTCGTCCAGCGACGAGAAGTCCTCGGCGCGGTGGCCGAAGCGCATGCCGTCATAGCGGGCCAGGTTCGACGAGGCCTCGGCCGGGGCCACGATGTAGTAGGCTGGCAGGGCGTATTTGGTGTGCGGCAGGCTGATCTCGACGATCTCGCAGCCGGCGGCCTTCAGCCAGGCCACGCCCTGCTCCCACAGCGCCTTGATCTCTTCGGACATGCCGTCGATCAGGTATTCCGCCGGAACCCCGATGCGAAGACCCTTGACCGACTGGCCGACCGACCGGGTCCAGTCAGGGGTCGGGATGTCGAGGCTGGTCGAGTCCTTGGCGTCGAACGAGCACATGGACTTCAGCAGGATGGCGGCGTCGGTCACCGTCTTGGTGATCGGTCCGGCCTGATCCAGCGAGCTGGCGAAGGCCACCATGCCGAAACGGCTGGCGCGGCCGTAAGTCGGCTTGATACCGACCGTGCCGGTGAAGGCCGCGGGCTGGCGGATCGAGCCGCCGGTGTCCGAGGCCGTCGCGGCCAGACACAGGTCAGAAGCCACAGCCGAGGCCGAACCGCCCGACGAACCGCCCGGCGTCAGCACCGCGTTCGAGGCGGTGGACTTCCACGGGTTCTTCACCGGGCCGAAGGCCGAGGTCTCGTTAGCCGAGCCCATGGCGAACTCGTCCATGTTGAGCTTGCCCAGCATGACCGCGCCGTCGCGCCACAGATTGGCGGTGACGGTGGATTCATAGGGCGGCACGAAGCCGCGCAGCATGTTGGAGCCGGCTGTCGTCTGCACGCCCTCGGTGCAAAACAGGTCCTTGATCCCCAGCGGCGCGCCTTCCAGCGCCCCGCCCTCGCCCTTGGCCAGACGGGCGTCAGACGCGCGCGCCTGTTGCATCGCCTTGTCCGCCGTCACCTCGACATAGGCGTTCAGCGTCGGGTTCGAGGCCTCGATGCTGGTCAGGAAGGCCTTGGTCAGCTCCTCGGACGAGAAGGTTTTGGCCTTCAGGCCGTCGACGGCGCCTTTAAGGGTAAGCTTGGTCAGATCGCTCATGACTTAATCCACGACCTTGGGCACGACGAAGAAGCCGTCGGCCGACTTCGGGGCGTTCGACAGGACTGCATCCACCTTGGCGCCGTCCGTGACGACGTCGTCGCGCAGCCGCAGGGGCTGGGCGACGTTGGAGGGCATCGGCTCGACACCCTGCACGTCCACCTCGTTCAGCTGCTCGATCCAGTTCAGGATGCCGTTCAGCTCCTGGGCCAGCGGCTCCAGGCGGTCCTCGGGGGTCTTGATGCGGGCGAGGTGGGCGACACGCCTCACCGTCGCGGCGTCGATAGCCATGGAAATCTCCGAAATTCATCCAGTCGGGGCGCAAGGGAGTCGCCCAGACTGACTCATGTCGTGGGTTAACCGCCCAATGCGGCTTCGACAAGCGTTCCGCATTGCAATATGGGGAGGCCGTGCCTGTATTCGACCTTACCGACCTGCCCGCCGCCTGCCCGCCCGACACCCCGTGGATCGGGCTGGATCTTGGCGAGAACACCATTGGCGTGGCGGTGTCGGACACCAGCCGCATGATCGCCAGTCCGCTGCAGTTGATCCGCAAGACCAAGTTCACCCAAGACGCCGAACAGCTGATCAAGCTGATGAACGGGCGCAATGTCTCGGCCCTGATCATCGGTCTGCCGCTGAACATGGACGGCACCGAAGGCCCGCGCGCCCAGTCCTGCCGCGCCTTCGCCCGCAATCTGGAGCGCCTGCGCCCCGTCAACGTGGCCTTCCAGGACGAGCGTCTGTCGACCACGGCGGTTGAGCGCTTCCTGATCGACGAACTGGATCTGACGCGCAAACGCCGCGCCGACGTGGTGGACCGCACCGCCGCCGCCTGGATTCTGCAGGGCGCGCTGGACCGTCTGCGCGGCTGACCTTCCCCTCGCGCAGAGTCGGGCTTATAGCGGCGTCTCGATGACCCATGCCGCTTCCGTCACCGAAACCATAGAGGAACGGCTGTCGCCCTTTCCTCGCGATCACTTCCTCGCCGCCGGCGATCTGAACCCGCCCGCCGCCCTGGCGCTGCTGGATCTCGCCGACGCCTTCGTCGACTTCAATCGACAGTCGGCCAAGGGCGTCGACCTGATGCGCGGCCAGACGGTCGTGAACCTCTTCTTCGAGAACTCGACGCGGACCAGCTCCTCTTTCGAGATCGCCGCCAAGCGTCTGGGTGCCGATGTCGTGACCATGCCGGTTTCGGCCTCCTCGGTCGCCAAGGGCGAGACCCTGATCGACACGGCGGTGACGCTGAACGCGATGAAGCCGGAGATTCTGGTGGTCCGGCATTCGTCATCGGGCGCCGTGGACCTGCTGTCGCAAAAGGTCGGCTGCGCGGTCGTCAACGCCGGCGACGGTCGGCATGAACACCCGACCCAGGCTCTGCTGGACCTGCTGAGCCTGCGCCGCGCCTTCGGCGACGTCGGCGGTCTGACCATCGCCATCTGCGGCGACATCGCGCACAGCCGCGTGGCTCGCTCCAACGTCGCCCTGCTGTCCATGATGGGTGCCCGCGTCCGCCTGATCGGCCCGCCGACCCTGGTGCCGGGCGACGCCGACCGCTGGGGCTGCGAGGTCTTCCACGACATGAAGGAAGGCTTGGCCGGTTGCGACATGGTCATGATGCTGCGCCTTCAGCTGGAGCGCATGACCGGCGCCCTGATCCCCTCGACCCGCGAATACTTCCGCTTCTGGGGTCTGGACCGCGAGAAACTGGCCTGGGCCGGGCCCAACGCAAGGGTCATGCACCCCGGACCGATGAACCGGGGCGTCGAGATCGACTCCGACGTGGCCGACGATCTCAACGTCTCCCTGATCCAGGATCAGGTCGAGATGGGCGTCGCCGCCCGCATGGCCGTTCTGGCCGCCCTCGCCCACCGCCGCGCGGGAGCCGCCGCATGACCGCCGCTCCGAACACGCTCGCTGTCGTCAACGCTCGCCTGCTCGACCCCGCCAGCGACTATGACGGCCCCGGCGCGGTTCTGATCCAGGACGGCCGCATCGTCGAGGTCGTCCACGGCAACGCAACGCAGCGCCCCGAAGGCGTGACCGTCATCGACGCGCAAGGTCGCTGCCTGGCTCCCGGTCTGATCGACATCCGCGTCAAGACCGGCGAACCGGGCAATGAGCCCAAGGAAACGCTCAAGTCGGCCAGTCTGTCGGCGGCGGCGGGCGGCGTCACCACCATCGTGGTCCAGCCCGACACCGACCCGGCGATCGACGATCCCGCCCTGATCGACCACATCCAGCGGCGTGGCGCGGCGCTCGATCTGGTCAACGTCCGGGCTGCGGGCGCCGCCACCCAAGGCCGCGACGGCCAGCGCATGGCCGAGATCGGCCTGATGCACGAAGCGGGCGCCCTCTATTTCACCGACGGCGACCGGGTCATCGTCAACACTCGCACCCTGCAGCGCGTGATGAGCTACGCCGCCGCCTTCAACGCCCTGATCGCCTGCCGTCCGGCCGAGCCCTGGCTGTCCGAAGGCGCCGTGGCCACCTCGGGCGAACTGGCCACACGCCTCGGCCTGTCCGGCGCCCCCGCCATCGCCGAACGCATCCAGCTGGAGCGCGACCTGGCCCTGGTGGAACAGACCGGCGCCCGCTTCCTGGTCGATCAGATCTCGACCGAGGGCGCGCTGCAGACCCTGGCCCGGGCCCGCGCTCGCGGCCTTGAGGTTTCCGCCTCGGTGTCGATCAATCACCTCTGCTTCAATGAGATCGACATCGGCGACTACCGGACTTTCTACCGGCTGGACCCGCCCTTGCGCGCCGAGAGCGACCGTCAGGCTCTGGTCGAGGCTGTCCGCGATGGCCTGATCGACGCCATCACCTCGGCCCACTGCCCCGAGCCCGCCGAAAACAAGCGCCGTCCCTTCGCCGAGGCCGCGCCCGGCGCCGTGGGTCTGGAGACCCTGCTGCCCGCCGCCCTGATGCTGCACCACGAGCACGGTCTGGACCTGCTGGACGTGCTACGCCCACTGACCCAAGGCCCCGCCGGTCTGCTGGGTCTGGACGCCGGCGTGCTGGCGCAGGGCGCGCCCGCCGATCTCGTCCTGTTCGACGCGGGCGCTCCGGTTGTGGTCGATGCGGCCACACTGCGTTCGAAATCGAAGAATTCGCCCTTCGACGGGCGTCGCCTGCAAGGGAAGGTCTTGCTCACGGTTGTCGGTGGACGCATCGTCCACGACGCACGCTAAACGGGAGCGAATCACTTTGCAGGATCTGGCCGCACCGGCGCTTCTGACGCTCGGGCTTGTCGCGATTGGCGGATACCTGCTCGGTTCAATTCCGTTCGGGGTCATCCTGACGCGCGCCGCCGGCGCCGGGGATGTGCGCAATATCGGCTCGGGCAATATCGGCGCGACCAATGTGCTGCGCACGGGGCGCAAGGACCTGGCTGTCGCCACCCTGATCCTCGACGCGGGCAAGGGCGCCATCGCCTTGCTGATCGCGCGCCATCTGTTCGGTGAAACCGCCGGCGCCATTGCCGGCGGCGCGGCCTTCATGGGTCACCTCTTCCCGGTCTGGCTGGGCTTCAAGGGCGGCAAGGGGGTCGCGACCTTCTTCGGCCTGATCCTGGCGGCCTGCTGGCCGCTGGGTCTTCTGGCGGCGGCGACCTGGCTGATCGTGGCCTTCGCCCTGCGCTATTCCTCGCTGGCGGCCCTGGTCGCGGCGGCGCTGACGCCGCTCTATGCGCTTCTGCCCCTGCCCGCGTTGGGCC
>JALAGW010000275.1 GCA_022712235.1 Brevundimonas sp.
ATCCCGATGTGGAACTGTCGCACATGTACGCCGACAACTGCGCCATGCAGCTGGTCCGGCGCCCGGACCAGTTCGACGTCATCGTCACCGACAACCTGTTCGGCGACATCCTGTCCGACGCGGCGGCGGCCCTGACGGGTTCGCTGGGCCTGCTGCCTTCCGCCTCCCTGTCCGGCCTTGGACAAGGCGGCAACAGCCGGGGCCTGTATGAGCCGATCCACGGCTCGGCGCCCGACATCGCGGGCCAAGGCGTCGCCAACCCGATCGCCACCATCCTGTCCTTCGCCCTGTGCCTGCGCTGGTCGTTCGACCGCGCCGATCTGGCCGACAGGCTGGAGCGCGCCGTGCGGCAGGTCGTGTCCAGCGGCGTGCGCACCCCCGACATCGCGGCGCAAGGCGTCGCCCCCGTCTCCACCCTTCAGATGACCGACGCGGTTCTGGCCGCGCTGGACACAGAGTTCGCGTGAGGATCGACCCATGAGCGCCCCCACCCTGCAGACCGTCATGGACCTGATCGACGGCCGCACCGATGAACTGGTCGCCCTGACTCAGGACCTGATCCGTTTCCCCACCATCAACCCGCCGGGCGAGGCCTATCGCCCCTGCGCCGAATACATCGGCGAGCGGCTGAAGAAGCGCGGCTTCACCGTCGAATATGTACGCGGCGAGGGCTCGCCGGGCGACAGCGACCAGTATCCCCGCACCAATGTCATCGCCCGCTGGACCGGCTCCGAGCCGGGGCCTTGCGTCCACTTCAACAGCCATATCGACGTGGTCGAGGTCGGGTCCGGCTGGACCGTCGATCCCTTCGGCGGCGAGGTGAAGGACGGCCGCGTCTACGGCCGGGGCGCCTGCGACATGAAGGGCGGACTGGCCGCCTCCATCATCGCGGTCGAAGCCCTGATCGATTCCGGCCTGCCCCTGCCCGGCGCGCTCGAAATCTCCGGCACAGTGGACGAGGAGTCCGGCGGCTACGGCGGCGTGGCCTATCTGGCCGAGCGCGGCTGGTTCTCGGAGCCGCGCGTCAACCACGTCATCATCCCCGAGCCGCTGAACGTGGACCGGGTCTGCATCGGCCACCGCGGCGTCTGGTGGGCAGAAATTGAGACCAAGGGCCGCATCGCCCACGGCTCCATGCCCTTCCTGGGCGATTCCGCCATCCGCCACATGGGCGCGGTGATGGAAGAGTTCGAGAGGAAGCTCTACCCCGCCATGGCCGCCCGCCATTCCGACATGCCGGTCGTGCCCGAGGGAGCACGCCAGTCGACCATGAACATCAACTCGATCCACGGCGGTCAGGCCGAGGGCTTCGACGGCCTGCCCGCGCCCTGCGTGGCCGATTCCAGCCGCATGATCATCGACCGCCGCTTCCTGATCGAGGAGACGCTGGAGGACGTGAAGGGCGAGGTGAAGGCCATCCTCGACGGCCTGGCGGCGCAACGCCACGGCTTCCGCTACGAGATGCGCGACCTCTTCCAGGTGGCGCCCAGCATGGCCGACCGCGACGGGCCGGTGGCCAGCACGACCGCCGCCGCCATCGAGACGGTGCTGGGCAAAAAGGCCCAGTTCGTCTGCTCGCCCGGCACCTATGACCAGAAGCACGTCGACCGCATCGGCAAGCTGAAGGACTGCATCGCCTACGGCCCCGGCGTGCTGGACCTGGCGCACCAGCCCGACGAATGGGTCGGGATCGACGACATGACCAACTCGGCCAAGGTCATGGCGAGAGCGGCCTATGACCTGCTGACCCGCAAGCGAGGATGAGCGAGATGGCGCACGGCGACATGGAAGACGAGAACATCATCGGCCCGCGCCTGCGGGCGCTTCGGGATCGCCTCGGCCTGTCGCAGCGCGCCCTGGCGCGCAAGGCGGGCGTGCCGTCCAGCACTGTCAGCCTGGTCGAAAGCGGTCGCACCAGCCCCTCGGTCGGCTCCCTCAAGCGGCTTCTGGACGCGGCGGGCGTGTCCCTGGGCGAGTTCTTCAGCGCCGAGTTCGAAACCCCCGTCAAATACTTCTACCGCCACGACGAACTGACCGACATCTCGCGCGGCGAGGTCTCCTATCGCCAGCTGGGCTCGGGCCAGGACAGCAGCCTGCAGATCCTCTACGAGACCTATCAGCCGGGTTCGGACAGCGGCCGGGTCATGCTGTCCCACGAAGGCGAGGAAGGCGGATTGGTCATCTCCGGCCGCCTGGAAGTCACCGTGGACGGCCAGTCGCGGGTGCTGAAGGCCGGCGACGGCTACCTCTTCCCCAGCCCCCTGCCCCACCGTTTCCGCAACGTCGGCGACACACCTTGCGTCGTCATTAGCGCCTGCACGCCTCCCACCTTCTGACGCCTGCGTTGCGATTGATCGGAATACTGAGCGAGAAAAATAAAAATCCTCGAATTGTCAGTAGATTGGTCAGATCAAGAAACAGTCTTGCCGACGACGCCGTTTCGCCAGCTACTTCTTGCGTGACAAAGGGATGACACCGGGGAGCCGGCAGACGAACAGCGAAGATTGTTGCATTGCACAATTTTCGTGGCCGGAGAATGATGCAGGAGGGGCGGAACCGTTGTTCCGTTCGCAGCCGCAGCAAGACCGCCGAGAACGGTCCATGCGGCGTCATGGGAGGGATGAGGCGATGAATCGTCTTTTGGTCAGCGTATCCGCCGGGGCGCTCGCGGCCCTGTGTTCCACCGCCGCATTGGCCCAGCAGGCGCCGCCGGAGCGGGCGACGTCCATCGACGACGTCATCGTCACCGCCCAGCGCCGCGAACAGGCGGCCCAGGACGTGGGCATCGCCCTCAGCGTCCTCAGCGGCGAAAGCCTGGTCCAGCAGGGCATCACCAACGTCAACCAATTGCAGAACGCCACGCCCAACCTGGAGGTCGAACCGGCCTTCGGCGGCGGCGCGGCCCAGTTCCGCCTGCGCGGCGTCGGCTTCCAGGACTACGCCTCGAACAACTCGCCCACCGTCGGCGTCTATGTGAACGAGGTCGCCTATCCGGTTCCGGTCATGACCCAGGGCCTGATCTTCGACGTTGACCGCGTCGAGGTCCTGCGCGGCCCTCAGGGCACCCTTTACGGCCGCAACACCACCGGCGGCGCCATCAGCTTCGTCACCAAGCGCCCGACCGAGGAGCTGTCGGCCGGCCTGATGACCGAGTGGGGCAGCCACGACCTGTTCCGGGGCGAGGGCTATGTCTCGGGTCCGATCGCCGAAGGCCTGCGTGGTCGTCTGGCGGTCTCGACCGAACAGGGCGGCGCCTGGCAGCGCAACCGCGA
>JALAGW010000276.1 GCA_022712235.1 Brevundimonas sp.
GTCGCCGAGATGTCGACGTCCGGCAGCGGCGCTACTGCACGGATCGAGGTTGGAAACGTCGGCTCCCGCGCCATGCCGTTCGAAACGGCCATCACGCGCGTCGAAATGGATTCCGAGGGGCGGATCACCGAAACCCCCGGCGATGATGATTTCCTGGTCTTCCCGCCCCAGGGGCTTGTGGCCGTCAACGGCCAGCAGGTCGTGAGAGTGCAGTGGGTCGGCCCCCCTCTGGAGCAGACGCGCGCCTACTATCTGGCGGTGAAGCAACTACCGGTCGAGACCGATCCGACGGCGATCCCGGACACGCAAAGCGCGATTTCGGTGAACGTCCTCTATACGATGAAGACCTTGCTGCTGGTCAGCCCGCGTGGCGTGACGCCCGACGTCAAGGTTACCTCGGTCTCGCCCACGGATGTCACATCGCCTCAACCTGAGATCGACCCCACCTTGCCCGTGACCGAGCTGCCGGCGCCGATCTCGACGCCCGGCGTGAAGGTCGAAGTCACCAATCAGGGCGGACGACACGCCATGATGAGCGGCGCGACCTGGATCATTGAAGGCACCACCGTGGGCGGCGAGGCGTTCAGCCGCCGCCTGAGCGGGACCGAAGTCTCCCAGATGGTTGGCGTGGGCTATGTGCCGGCGGGCGGCGGACGGCGGGTGTTCGACCTGCCGTTGGGGGTCGCGCTTGATCCGGCGAAGCCGATGACGGTGCGCTTCACGCGATGACGGCGGCATGGCGCGTTCTCGCGATCGGCTTGCCGATCGGCATGGTCTGCTTCGGCCAGGGTCCCGTCAGGGCTCAGACGACGAGCGATGTCGAAAGCGCTCAGTCGCCGGCGTCGAACGTGGCGAAACCCCCGAAACCGGATTTGAATCCCTATGATCGGGACATCAATCTCACGGCCCCGGTTCAGTTCAACTCGCGGATGCTCGGCGAAGTCGACGTCCTGCTGACCAAGGACGACGATCTCTACGTCGACAGCGAGAGCTTCAGGCGGCTGATCGATCCGTTGTTGACGGCCGAAGCCCAGGTGGAGCTTCAACAGGGTCTGGGCGGGCTGACCTCGTTCACGCCTGAGCAGATCGAGGCCCTGGGGGTTCGACTGGAATATGATCCCCAGCAATTGGCCATCATGGTTCTGCGGATCGACCCGTCCAGGCGATCGGTCGAGAACATCTTTCGCGAAAGCCGGCGAGACGAACCCGGTCAGCGGCCCGAGAGCTTTTCAGCCTACCTGAACACCAACCTCGCCTTGGTGAAGCGGTCGGACGAGGGCGGTTTCGACAAGCCGTCGGTGTTTCTCAACGGCGCCGTTCGGGCCGGGAACGTCGTGTTTGAAGCCGATGTTCAGGGGCGTGAGAATTTCAGCGACGACAGTTACGAGATGTACCGGCGCTACGCGCGGCTCGTTTACGATCAGCCTGAACAGTATCGCCGCTTCTATCTGGGTGACCTGGATCCGGAAACGCGGGGCCGTCAGGGCTTTGCGCAGATCGGCGGCGTCGGCGTCGTTCGCCAGCGGCAGAGGTTCGACAGCTTCCGCTCCAACGCCCTGGTCGGCAATCGCCAGCTTCTGCTTCAGGAGAACTCGACCGTCAGGATCATGCGCAACGGCGTTCTGCAGCGCGAGCTGGTTCTGGACGCCGGCCAGTATGATGTCTCGAACCTGCCGCTCGAGGTCGGCAGCAACGATATCGAACTGGAAGTCGTCGGCATCTCCGGGGCGCAGAACACGGTTCGCTACAGCGCCTATCTGGATGTCATTGATCTGGAGCCCGGCGATTACGAGTATGGGGCCTTTCTGGGTCTCAATAGCGAATTCGCCTTCGGGTCACCGACCTATGACGAGGGCGAACTGGTTTTCAGCGGCTACTATCGCAAGGCCTTCCTGAACGCGCCGGCCGTCGGCCTTGGCCTGCAGGCGACCGAGGATGTGCAGACGGTTTCGGCTCAATCCCAGCTGGTCCTGGGATCGGGCGCCAGGCTCCGTTTCGACGGTGCGGCCAGCAACGCCGACTTCGGGACCGGTTACGCCCTCGGCCTGGGTCTCGACTATATCTTCGACCAGGGCATTCAGCTCGATAGCCTGACCATCAGCGCCGATTACACCTCCGAGGATTTTTCGGTTCTCGGCAATGAGACCGGCGTGAACCCCATATCCTGGCAGGTGTCGGGTAACTACACGCGCGTCTTCGACGAGCGCTGGACGGGCAGCGTGGTCGGCAGCTACCGCATCAGCCGGCAAGCCGACCGCGGAGACGGCTATTCGCTGAACCTCATCAGCAACTATCGCATTAATCCGCGCTGGGCCATTCAGGGCGGCGTCGAGTATGTGAAGACCGGCAGCAACAGCGCGTTCAGCAATGACGGGTTTGGTTTCAGCTTCGCTCTGGTCTGGCAACCGGGCGTCGATCGCAGGGCCGAAGCGCGCTACAATTCTGCGCGGAATTCCGGCAGCGTCCGTTATAGCAAGACAACCGACAATCACGTCGGCGCCTACGGTTATTCGCTGTCCTCGACCTATGAGGACGGTCCAGGCTCGCTGTCGGGGCAGGTCGACTACATCGGCAATCGCTTTGCGGCCAACCTGTCGCACGGCGCCTATGGCCAGAGCTTTGGCGACATCGGCGACCGTCAGATCACGACGCTGCGGCTGGGTTCGTCCATAGCCACGGTCGGCAGTTCGTGGGGGATTGGTCGCAATATCTACGACAGCTTCGCGATCGTCCGGCCTCACCCGTCGCTCGACAGCCCGGTCATCGTGGGCGACACCCTGGCGCAGGGACGCTATGTCGCCCGCAGCGGCCCGCTTGGCGGCGCGGTGGCGAACAATCTGATCTCCTACGTCAACCAGTCCGTTCGTCATGACGCGCTGAACCCGCCCATCGGCTATGACACCGGCGCGGGAACGAGCCGCGTCTTCCCGGCCTATCGTTCGGGATACGAGATCGTGGTCGGCCGTGCTGACTTTGTCAGCGCCGTCGGACGGCTGGTGGACCGCAGCCAGCGCCCCATCTCCCTGACGTCCGGCCGGATTCGTCCGGTCGATGAACCAGACGCCAAGCCGGAACTTTTCTTCACCAATACCGCTGGACGTTTTGCGGTCCAGAACCTGACTCCCGGCCGCCGGTATCTGGTCGAGCTGCCTTCCATCGAGCGCGCGTTCGAGATTTCTGTGCCGGAAGATTCCGATGGGCTGCTGGATCTCCAGCAGGTTCCTCTGTCTGTGGAGATCGCCAATGACTAGTTCCGGTTCGAGGCGCGGCGTCGCCCTGGGGGCAATGGCGGCCGCATTTGTTCTGGCCGCGGCCGGCGGCGCCAGCGCCGACTGCCGTCTGACCATCACGGCGCCGCAGGATTACTGGGTCATTCGTCACGATCCCTATGTCCAGGACGTGGCTCTCGGTGAGTTCGACCTGATGCTGACCAATGAGGGCGACGCCAATTGCGTCGGTCAAATTCAGGCTGACACCCTGGGCGAGGCCTTCGGCATGGTCCGATCGGAAGATGTCAGCCGCATCCCCTATGCCTTGGTGGACGAACGAAATGGCACGGACCTCACGCCACGCGCCGGAGCGAGCGCGCGGCGGGCTTCGGCTCGTCCTGTCTCTCTGGCTCCGGGCGGCCGGGAAATGCTTCGCTTCAGTCTGCTGGTGTCGCCGGAGGCGACGCTTGGGGACGGGGACTACACCCAGAACCTGGTCTTCGCCGTGAACACGCCGGATGGCATGCCTTTGGCGGAGCGCCTTGTCACGGTCGGGATCTCCGTGCCGGCGGCGGCGCTCATGGGTTTGAAGGGGGCGGTCCAGCGAACGGGCGCCGGCGCGACCATTGACCTGGGAGAACTGACCGAGGGACGGCGCGCCTTGGGCGCATCGCTCTATGTGCTCAGCACGCGCGGCTATGCGATCGGGGTCTCATCCGACAATCAGGGCAAACTGCGACTGGCCTCAACCGACTGGAGCATCCCCTACGCCCTCGCTCTGGGCAGCGAAGAGGTCAATCTGGTTCAGGGCGACGAAGTCCGGGTCGCCTCGCGTCGGCCCCGGATCGACGACTATCCTTTGTCCATCCAGATCGGGAACACGTCGAACCGGCGGGCGGGAGAATACTCGGACACCCTGAGGTTCACGATCTCGCCCTTTTAGGACGCTCGCGGCCTCAGCGCGGAGCGATCGTAAGGGTCAGGACGACAGGGGCGTTCAGTTGAACGTCGTCAAAACGCAGCACCATGTCACGTATGGTGGCCATGCTCGACTGTCCCAGCACGTGCATGCCGGAGGCGTTGAGCGCGAAGGCGTCGTGGCCGTACCACAGGCTGACCTTCTCCTGGCTGTCCAGCTGTCGATAGTTGGCCGAAACCGTATAGCCGCCGGCGATGTTGCAGGCTTCGACCACGGAGCGACGCTCGCCCTCGACGATGTTCACGGGGCCGCCCGAGTCGATCGAGCACGACGGGGCGACCATCGCGGTAATGCGGAAGCTCCCATTGCCGGTGCTGCCGGAAGCCTGGGCGGCATGAGGCGCGGCGAGGGCGGTCAGGCCGGCGACGACCGTCAGAAAGGCTCGGCGTTTTGCCGACTTCAACATGGTCATGACGTCCTCATCACCCTTGATTTCAATGGGACGATACTTGGCGGCTCTTAACTTCACGCGATCAGACACGCTTAGCCGGGGCTTAAGCCGCATCGTAAACCGTCGCTAACCTTGATGGACAAGAGCGCTCCGCTGCGGCGGACCTTCGAGCGAGAACGCATGAAAAAGGGGGCGCGATCCGCATCGCGCCCCCTCTAAGATGGGGTAGCCCGTTTGGGTGGCCTCAGGTCTTGGCGCCGGCGCGGCCGCGGCCCAATTCACGGTTCAGCCACAGGGCCAGCAGGGTGCAGACGGCGCCCGACAGCAGATAGCCGCCGCCGGCCACCAGGCCGAACTTGCCCGACAGGGCCAGCGCCGCCAGCGGGGCGAAGCCGGCGCCGAACAGCCAGGCCAGGTCCGAGGTCAGGGCCGAGGCCGTGTAGCGGTTGCCCAGACTGAAGCTGGAGGCGATCGACCCCGAGGCCTGACCGAAGGACAGACCCAGCAGGACGAAGCCCAGGATCATGTAGGCCAGCTCGCCCATGGGGCCGCCGTCCAGCATCTGGGGCGCGAAGCCCGAGAAGGCGGCGATGCCGGCGGCGGTGACGGCCAGCAGGGCGCGACGGCCATAACGGTCGGCCAGCCAGCCCGAGGCCAGGATGGCGATCAGGCCGAAGACGGCGCCGACCAGTTCGATCATCAGGAAGCGGGCGGGCGATTCCTCCGTGTAGAGGAAGACCCAGGACAGCGGGAAGACCGTCACCATGTGGAACATGGCGAAGCTGGCCAGGGGGGCGAAGGCGCCGATGACGATGCCGCCGCCTTCTTCGCGCACGGCCTTGGTCACGGGGGCGGGGTGCAGTTCCAGCGTCTCGAACGCCGCCTGGAAGGCGGGGGTCACCACGATGCGCAGGCGGGCGAACAGGGCCACCACGTTGATGGCGAAGGCCACGAAGAAGGGATAGCGCCAGCCCCAGTCCAGGAAGTCGGCGGCCGACAGCTTGGTCAGGAAGTAGGCGAACAGGGCGCTGGCCACGATCAGGCCGAAGGGCGCGCCCAGTTGCGGCACCATGGCGTACCAGCCGCGACGGTTCTCCGGCGCGCTGACGGCCAGCAGCGAGGCCATGCCGTCCCAGGCGCCGCCCAGGGCCACGCCCTGACCGATCCGCAGCACGATCAGCATGACCGCCGCCCAATGCCCGACCTGATCAAAGCTGGGCAGGAAGCCTAGGCAGACCGTCGATATGCCCAGCAGGAAGAGGGCGATGGTCAGCTTGGTCCCGCGCCCGAAGCGCCGGTCGATCTCGATGAACAGGGCCGTACCGAGCGGGCGCGCGATGAAGGCCACGGCGAAGACGGCGAAGGACAGCAGCGTCCCGCCCAGCGGTCCGGCATAGGGGAAGACCAACTGCGGGAAGACCACGACCGAGGCGATTGCATAGACGAAGAAGTCGAAGAATTCCGACGTGCGACCGATGATCACCCCGATCGCAATTTCTCCGGCGTCGATTTTGCCGTGTCGTGCGTTGATCTGGCTGGCGTCCCGCTCGAGGGACTCTGAAAAAGGCGCGCCGCTGGTGGCGTTCATGACCGATGACGTTCCCTGGACCCGGGCGCGACATGCGCGCCGACACGGTAAGAATGACGAAAGCGGCCATTTGCTCCCGATCGTCGTCGGGGGGGATAGGACGGATTGTCCAATGTCGCCCTTCGACAGGCGGCGCTACGGGCCGCCCACGATGATCGAGCCAGCACCCAATTTCCGGACAGGAGCCTTCGTGCGCCGCCTGCGACCTCTCTTGCTATTGCCGTTCCTGGCCCTGTTGCCGGGCTGTGAAGCCGTTGTCCTGGCGCCCGCCGGCGACATCGCGGTGCAGCAGCGCGATCTGCTGGTCATGTCCGTGGTGCTGATGCTGATCATCGTTATCCCGGTGATGGCCATGATCGTCTTCTTCGCCTGGAAGTATCGAGAGACGAACAGGGAAGCCCGCTATGAGCCGGACTGGGATCACTCGACCCATCTGGAGCTGGCGATCTGGGCCGCGCCTCTGCTGATCATCATCTGCCTGGGCGCCATCACCTGGTCGGGGACCCATCTTCTGGACCCCTATCGGTCGCTGGATCGGGTCAACAAGGGCCAGGCCGTCGCCGAGGGCGTCGAGCCGCTCCAGGTCAACGTGGTCGCCATGGATTGGAAGTGGCTGTTCATCTACCCGGAATACGGAGTCGCCACGGTCAATGAGCTGGCGGCCCCGGTGGACCGGCCGATCCGCTTTCACATCACCTCGACCGGGGTGATGAACTCCTTCTACGTCCCCGCCCTGGCCGGTCAAATCTACGCCATGCCGGGCATGGAGACGAAGCTGCACGCCGTCATCAACCGTCCGGGCGAATATGTCGGCTTCTCGGCTAACTATTCGGGCGACGGCTTCTCCAACATGCGCTTCGCCTTCCACGGTCTGGACCAGGCGGGCTTCGATCAGTGGATCGCCGGCGTGCGCGCCGCCGGGCAGGGGCTGGACCGCGACACCTATCTGGAGCTGGAGAAGCCCAGCGAGAAGGTCCCGGTCATCCACTACGCCTCGGTCGACGAAGGCCTGTTCGACGCCGTGCTGAACATGTGCGTCGAGCCGGGCAAGATGTGCATGGGCGAGATGATGGCCATCGACAAGAAGGGCGGCCTGGGCCTGACCGCCGTCCACGCCACCTGGCCGCTGGTCTATGACAAGTACGCCCGTCGCGGCGACGCCGTCTTCGGTTCGGGCGAGTCCTACGTCATGGCCGTCTGCACCCCGCTGGAGGCCGAGAAGGCCGCCGTCGACGCGGCCCGCCGCCGTCAGGAGCTGGCTGTCCAGCTGGAGCGTTCCGCCCCGGTCGCCCGGGTGACGGGCGCCGGCCTGGCCCGTCCGGGCCAGCCGACGGAACTGGCCCAAGAACTGGCCCAAGCGGCTCCGTCCGCCGTTTCCGCCTTCGCCGCCGCGTCGCAATCCTGAGCGCCTGACCGACATGTCTATTGATCACATCGCATCCATGATCTTCGGCCGGCTGGACTGGAACGCCCTGCCGTTCCACGAGCCCATCCTGGTCGCCACCTTCGCCGTCGTCGTGCTCGGCGGCCTGGCGACCCTGGGTCTGATCACCCGCTACAAGCTGTGGGGCTATCTCTGGACCGAGTGGTTCACGACGGTGGACCACAAGAAGATCGGGATCATGTACATGATCCTGGGTCTGATCATGTTCCTGCGCGGCTTCGCCGACGCCCTGATGATGCGCCTGCAACAGGCCATGGCCTTCGGCGGGGCCGAGGGCTACCTGAACGCCCACCACTACGACCAGATCTTCACCGCCCACGGCGTGATCATGATCTTCTTCGTGGCCATGCCCCTGATCACCGGCCTGATGAACTATCTGGTGCCGCTGCAGATCGGGGCGCGGGACGTCTCCTTCCCCTTCCTGAACAATTTCAGCTTCTGGATGACGACGGCGGGCGCGGTCCTGGTCATGGCCTCGCTGTTCATCGGCGAGTTCGCGCGCACCGGCTGGCTGGCCTATCCGCCGCTGTCGGGCATCGGCTACAGCCCCGGAGTCGGGGTCGACTACTACATCTGGGCCCTGCAGATCGCCGGGGTGGGGACCACCCTGTCCGGCATCAACCTGATCGCCACCATCGTGAAGATGCGCGCGCCGGGCATGGGCCTGATGAAGATGCCGGTCTTCACCTGGACGTCGCTGTGCGCCAACGTCCTGATCGTCGCCTCCTTCCCGGTGCTGACCGCCGTCCTGGCCCTGCTGACGGCCGACCGCTACGTGGGCACCAACTTCTTCACGAACGACTTCGGCGGCAACCCGATGATGTACGTGAACCTGATTTGGATCTGGGGCCACCCCGAGGTCTACATCCTGATCCTGCCGCTGTTCGGCGTCTTCTCGGAGGTCACCTCGACCTTCTCGGGCAAGAAGCTCTTCGGCTATACCTCCATGGTCTATGCGACGGTGGTCATCACCATCCTGTCCTACCTGGTGTGGCTGCACCACTTCTTCACCATGGGCTCGGGCGCATCCGTGAATTCCTTCTTCGGGATCACGACGATGATCATCTCGATCCCGACAGGGGCCAAGCTGTTCAACTGGCTCTTCACCATGTACCGCGGCCGCATCCGCTTCGAACTGCCGATGATGTGGACGGTCGCCTTCATGCTGACCTTCGTGATCGGCGGGATGACGGGCGTCATGCTGGCGGTGCCGCCGGCCGACTTCGTCCTGCACAACTCGCTGTTCCTGATCGCCCACTTCCACAACGTCATCATCGGCGGCGTTCTGTTCGGCCTGTTCGCGGCGATCAACTTCTGGTGGCCCAAGGCCTTCGGCTTCAAACTGGACAAGACGTGGGGACTGGTCAGCTTCTGGTGCTGGGTGGTCGGCTTCTGGGTCGCCTTCGCCCCGCTCTATGTCCTGGGCTTCATGGGCGTGACGCGGCGGATGCGGGTCTTTGACGATCCCTCCTACCAGATCTGGTTCATCATCGCGGCGGTCGGCGTCGGCATCATCGCCATCGGCATCCTGGCCATGCTGATCCAGTTCGCCGTCTCGATCATCAACCGCGACAAGCTGCGCGATGAGACGGGCGACCCGTGGCACGGCCGCACCCTGGCGTGGGCCACCTCCTCGCCGCCGCCGGACTACAACTTCGCCAAGACGCCGATCATCCACGACTCGGACGCCTGGTGGGACATGAAGGCGCGCGGTTACGAGCGTCCGGTCGAGGGCTTCAAGCCCATCCACATGCCGTCCAACACGGGCGCCGGGGTCATTCTGGCGGGCCTGTCGACGGTCGTGGGCTTCGCCCGGGTCTGGTGCAAGTGGTGGCGGGCGGCGCGCGGGTTGGTAGCCCGGGTCGCCGACGCCAAAGTCCCCCCCGTACACGACA